>NZ_BAAJYT010000043.1:0-24923 GCF_057541515.1 Acidovorax sp. KNOB132 | reverse complement strand
CGCATGCAGGCGGCCCGGCCGCTCCACGGTGCCCGAGGCCGGCGCCAGCGTGCCAGCCGCCAGGGCGAGCAGCACGCTCTTGCCCACGCCGTTGTCGCCCACCAGGCCGGTGATGCCGGGGGCGAGGTGGAGTGTGGGCGGCTCGGCCCAGAGCGCCTCGCCGTCGGGTCCCCGCCATTGCACCCGGGCCAGGCGCAGCAGCGCGCCCTCCCGCGCCGGCGCGCAAGCCGCCAGGGGAGAAGACGTGGAAGAAGAGGAAAGGGAAACGGATGCGGTGCGCGCTGCGCCGCGGGGCGGACGGGCGTCCGCGTTGAATGTCGCCATGGTCAAGCTCCAAGCCATCGAATCGGCCGCCTCCCCGGATCGTTGGGGGGAAAGCGGAACGGACGGAGGGGGCTTACAGGCGCATGGGTGAAGAACCTCGGTGGCGGCGATCGGAGCGATCGAAGGGCCGGACTATACGGCCGCAGGACCGGCAACGCAAATTCACTTAGGTGAAATGTATTACGGATAGTACAATTTTCAGATCCACCCGACGGAGACCGCCATGAACGCCGTGCCAAGACCGAAACCCGACCTGTCCACCCTGCCCCCGCCCGCCGCCGTGCAGCAGCTGCACCACTACGCCTACAAGGCGCGCGACGCCGAGGAAACGCGGCAGTTCTACGAAGACATCCTGGGCCTGCCGCTCTACCACATCATCCAGAGCGACTACGTGCCCAGCACGGGCGAGTACTGCCCCTACACGCACTTCTTCTTCCGGCTGAAGGACGGCTCGTTCATCGCCTTCTTCGACCTGGGCGACGACGTGAAGGCCGAGCCCTCGCCCAACACCCCACTGTGGGTCAACCACATCGCGTTCCGCGTGGACACGGTGCAGGAGCTGGAGAACACCAAGGCCCGCCTGGAAGCGCATGGCGTCGAAGTGCTCGGCGTGACCGATCACCACATCTTCAAGAGCATCTACTTCTTCGATCCCAACGGCATTCGCCTGGAGCTGTCGGCGCAATTGGCCGATGCGCAGCAGATGGAAAAGGACAGCACGGTGGCCCACCAGCGCCTGAACGAGTGGACCGCGCGCAAGGAGCAGTGGCGCAAGGAGCGTGCCGAGGGCAAGAGCGCCGCGCCGCTCAAGCCCGCGCAGAACGATCGGCCGGAGTACGCCAAGGGCTGACCGGCCCGCATCGCTGGGCCTCGGCCTGGGCATCGGCCTGGGGCCGGGGCCGGCCGCTCAATCGTCCAGCGTTTCGCGCCCGCGCATGACCTGGTGGCGCTCCCAGTAGTGCTCCAGCGTCGCCTTGAAGCGCTGCTTGTCCTTCTTGAGGCCCGGCAGCTTGAGCTTCGTGCTCTTGGCGCGCAGCAGGCTTTTTTCCGGGTGCGTGATGGTGAGCGAATCGCCCAGGATGCTGTCCTTGAAGGCCATGGCCTTCACCGCGTCCCAGGGCACCGTGGTGCCATCCGCCGACGTGGCGATGCCTTCGTGGCTCACCTGCACCGTGTGGCCGCCCTTCAGCGCAAACTGGCGCGCCGGAAAGTACTTGAGCACCACCGCCAGCTCCTCGGCATTGGCCGGCTCGTAGCGGTAGGCCAGGCTGCGCTCGTGGCCCTGCGCGAAGGCCTGCTCGTAATCGCTCCACAGGCGCTGCTCGATGGCGTCTGCCGTGAGGATGTCCTGCGCCCAGGTGCGCTCGGGCGGCCGCACCACGATGGCGCCGTAGTCCGATTCGGGCAGCACCCAGCCCACGTTGCGGATGCGTTCGGGCATGAGCGGGTGGGTGTCGAACGGATGGGGCACGTTGGCCGTCTGCATCGCGGTGCGGAACTCCGCCGACTGCGCATAGGGCGGCAGCCCGCTCGAGATGAAGTGTGCGATGCCCAGATCGCCCGCCAGCTGCTCTTCCTTGTCGAACAGGTCGCTCTCGATCTTGTGGCGGTACCTGGCATAGGCCGCGATCTTGACCAGCGACTGCCCGATGGCCTGGGGCGACACCAACTGCGCGGCGATACGGTCGGCCTGGAACTCGCGCGCCCGGCTGTCGCGTGCCAGGGCCCACTCGAAGATCAGGCGGTACAGGCCCAGCAGCGGGGACACCACCGCCGTCAGGCCGGAGGTGCGCATGGCATGGTGGTACTGGTCGTACTGCACCAGTTTCGGCCCCAGGCGCGCGCTGCTTTCGGTGTCGCCCCCGCCCAGGTGGGCCAGCTCGTGGGCGAACACCGCGTCGGCCTCGGATTGGTCGAGCAGGCGCAGCAGCGGAATGCTGACGAACAGCGTGCGCCCGGTGAGTACCTGCCCCGCCACGTGGATGGGCGCTTCGGTCACGAAGAAATTGGCGTCGATGCCGGCCACGATGTGCTGCGGCGGCGCGGTCTGCAGCCGCGCGGCCATGTGGCGGATGCGCTGCCACAGCAGCGGCGCGTCGGCCTCCTGCACCAGCTCGCCCTCGACCTCGCTGTGGCGGTTCACCCGCTTGAAGATGCCCACCACCGCCAGCACCACGGCCACCGCCACGCCGATCGCCACCGCCATGATGAGCTTGGGCGAATAGCGGTGCCAGAAATACGCCGTCACCCAGAACGACAGCCAGGCCACCATCGCGCCCTGCACCACCACCTCCAGCGCGCTCGCGGCGGTCATCAGGCGCCAGCCGGCCACGAAGCTCGCGTGCTGCAGCCGGCGGTTGACGAAGGCCAGCGCCCCGAGCGCCAGCGCGGCCACCAGCACCAGCGCGCCGGCCACCAACGTCCACAGCGCCACGGAGCGCGCCACGAAGAACTGCCAGTTGTTGGAATACGGCGGGCACATGGCCTCGCGGTATTCCTGCGCATCGGGCGTGCGGTCGGTGCAGATCGTGGAGGGTGGATGCGCCCGGTAGTAGTCCTTCTGTTCCTGCCGGTCCGCCGGGGACAGGTCCGTGGCGGCGTCGATGCGCGATTCGATGGCGGCGAGGAACCTGGCGTCCAGGTCGCGCTGCACATGGCTCGCGAAGAACAGGGTGACCAGCGGCACCGCGAACAGCGACAGCACCGACCAGAGAAAGGCTTTGCCGAGACCGGCGCGCAGCGAGGGATGAAGGGCCATGGGTGCGGATTTGTTGGAATGGGAATGGGACCTTGGCGGCACGGCACGGAGCCGGCCACCCCTGGCAAGTGCGCCCGATGGCTCCGAGGCCGACGATTATCGGCAGCCATCTTGCTCACATCCCCTTGCAGCCTTCGGCAAAAGGTAACAAAGCGATAGCAGATCCGGCCCGCCCGCCGGGCCCAGCGCCCGCGGAGCGCTGGTGCCGCTGCCTTAAAATGCCCGGTCCCCTTCCTGACCCGAAGCCCAGGCAGCCGCCTGCCCGTTGGCCTCTTCTTGCACCCACCAGACCCCATGAGCTCGCCCCTGAACCAACCCGGCCTTGAAAGCCTGTCCAAATCCTTCGAGCCCGCTGCCATCGAGGCCCATTGGGGCCCCGAGTGGGAACGCCGGGGCTATGGCGATGCGGGCTACCGTGGCTCGCGCCAGGCCCAGGCGGGCGAGCCCGCCTTCTCCATCCAGCTGCCGCCGCCCAACGTGACGGGCACGCTGCACATGGGCCATGCGTTCAACCAGACCATCATGGACAGCCTCACGCGCTACCACCGCATGAAGGGCTTCAACACGGCGTGGATTCCCGGCACCGACCACGCGGGCATCGCCACGCAGATCGTGGTGGAGCGCCAGTTGCAGGAGCAGGGCATCAGCCGCCACGACATGGGCGCCACGCCGCCCGAGGCGCGCAAGAACTTCGTCGCCAAGGTCTGGGAGTGGAAGGAACACAGCGGCAACACCATCACCACGCAGATGCGCCGCATGGGCGACAGCGTGGACTGGAGCCGCGAATACTTCACCATGGACGACAAGCTCTCCAAGGTGGTCACCGACACCTTCGTTCGCCTGTACCAGCAGGGCCTGATCTACCGCGGCAAGCGCTTGGTGAACTGGGACCCGAAACTGCAGTCCGCCGTGTCCGACCTCGAAGTGGAGAACGAAGAGAAGGACGGCTCGCTCTGGCACATCGCCTACCCGCTGACCGACGGCAGCGGCAGCCTCACGGTGGCCACCACCCGCCCCGAGACCATGCTGGGCGACGTGGCGCTGATGGTGCACCCCGAGGACGAGCGCTACACCGCGCTCATCGGCAAGACGGTGACGCTGCCGCTGGTGGGCCGCGAGATCCCCATCATCGCCGATGCCTACGTGGACAAGGAATTCGGCACCGGCGTGGTCAAGGTCACGCCCGCGCACGACCCCAACGACTACCAGGTCGGCCAGCGCCACAACCTGCCGATGATCATCGTGCTGACCCTGCAGGCCACCATCAACGAGAACGCGCCGGCCAGGTACCAGGGCCTGGACCGCTTCGTGGCCCGCAAGGCCATCGTGGCCGATCTGGAGGCCGCGGGCGCCCTGGTCGAGACCAAGAAGCACAAGTTGATGGTGCCCATCTGCACCCGCACGGGCCAGGTGGTCGAACCCATGCTGACCGACCAATGGTTCGTCGCCATGGGCAAAGTGAGCGAAAAAGACCCGACCGGCAAGAGCATCGCGCAGAAAGCCATCGACGCCGTGGCCTCGGGCGAGGTGCAGTTCGTGCCCGAGAACTGGGTCAACACCTACAACCAGTGGATGAACAACATCCAGGACTGGTGCATCAGCCGCCAGCTGTGGTGGGGCCACCAGATCCCGGCGTGGTACGACGAAGCGGGCAACGTGTACGTGGCGCGCGACGAGGCCGAGGCGCAGGCGCAGGCCGGTGCGGGCAAGGTGCTCACGCGCGACGAGGACGTGCTGGACACGTGGTATTCCGCCGCGCTCGTCCCCTTCTCCTCGCTCGGATGGCCCGAAGCCCTTGACGATCAGAACGCCACCAAGGACTACGACCTCTACCTGCCCTCCTCCGTGCTGGTGACGGGCTACGACATCATCTTCTTCTGGGTCGCCCGGATGATCATGATGACCACGCACTTCACCGGCCGCGTGCCGTTCAAGCACGTGTACATCCACGGCCTGGTGCGCGATGCGCAGGGCAAGAAGATGAGCAAGTCCGAGGGCAACGTGCTCGACCCGGTGGACCTGATCGACGGCATCGCGCTCGACCCCCTGCTGGAAAAGCGCTCCACCGGCCTGCGCCGCCCCGAGACCGCGCCCCAGGTGCGCAAGAACACGCAAAAGGAGTTCCCCGAGGGCATTCCCGCCTACGGCGCCGATGCGCTGCGCTTCACCTTCGCGGCGCTCGCCAGCCTCGGCCGCAGCATCAACTTCGACAGCAAGCGCTGCGAGGGCTACCGCAACTTCTGCAACAAGCTCTGGAACGCCAGCCGCTTCGTGCTGATGAACTGCGAAGGCCAGGACTGCGGCCTGCAGGAGCACACCCCGGCCGATTGCGAAGGCGGCGGCTATCTGGCCTTCAGCCAGCCCGACCGCTGGATCGTCTCGCTGCTGCAGCAGGTCGAGGCCGAGGTGGCCAAGGGCTTTGCCGAGTTCCGCCTGGACAACGTGGCCAACACGATCTACGACTTCGTCTGGAACGAGTTCTGCGACTGGTACCTGGAAATCGCCAAGGTGCAGATCCAGACCGGAACGCCGGCCGAGCAGCGGGCCACGCGCCGCACGCTCATCCGCACCCTGGAAACCATCCTGCGCCTGGCGCACCCGCTGATCCCGTTCATCACCGAAGCCCTGTGGCAGAAGGTCGCGCCCGTGGCCGGCCGCGCGGGTGAATCGGTCAGCATCGCCGCCTACCCGCAGGCGCAGCTGGAGAAGGTCGACGAAGCCGCCATCGCCCACGTGGCGCGCCTGAAGGCTTTCGTGGACGCCTGCCGCACGCTGCGCGGCGAGATGAACGTCTCGCCCGCCACGCGCCTGCCGCTCTACGCGGTGGGCGATGCGGCCTTCATGCGCTCGGCCGCGCCCGCGCTGCAGGCCCTGGCCAAGCTCAGCGAGGTGCAGGTGTTCGAAGACGATGCCGCCTGGGCCGCTGCCGCGCAGGCCGCGCCCGTGGCCGTTGTGGGCGACGTCCGCCTGTGCCTGCACATGGAGATCGACGTGGCGGCCGAAAAGGCGCGCCTGTCCAAGGAGATCGCCCGCATCGACGGCGAGATCACCAAGGCGCAGGCCAAGCTGTCCAACGAGGCCTTCGTGGCCAAGGCACCGCCCGCCGTGATCGACCAGGAGAAAAAGCGCGTGGCCGATTTCGGCGCCACGCTGGCCCGCCTGCGCGACCAGCTGGCCCGGCTGGCTTGATAGCGCGGGCTTCGCCCCCACGTTCACCCTTTACGACACCGACTGACCGACCCCAAGAAGGACCATCGATGACCGACAACACTTCCGCGATCCGCAAAGCCGTGTTCCCCGTGGCAGGCCTGGGCACCCGCTTCCTGCCTGCCACCAAGGCATCCCCCAAGGAAATGCTCCCCGTGGTGGACAAGCCCCTGATCCAGTACGCGGTCGAGGAAGCCTATTCCGCCGGCATCCGCCACATGATCTTCGTGACCGGCCGCAGCAAGCGCGCCATCGAAGACCATTACGACACCGCCTACGAGCTGGAAAACGAACTCGAAGCCGCCGGCAAGAACGACCTGCTGCAGCTGGTGCGCTCGGTCGCCCCCAGCGACATGGACTGCGCCTTCGTGCGCCAGCCCCGCTCGCTGGGCCTGGGCCACGCCGTGCTGTGCGCCGAGCCGCTGGTCGGCCGCGAGCCCTTCGCCGTGCTTTTTGGCCGATGACCTGATGGTCGGCCTGCCCGGCGGCCAGCCTGTGCTGGCGCAGATGGCCACCGCGTTCCGCAAGCAGGGCCGCTCGCTGCTGGCCGTGCAGGAAGTGCCCGCCGACCAGGTGCGCCGCTACGGCATCGTGGCCGGCGAGCCCGCCGGCGGCCCGCTGATCCGCATCGACCGCATCGTGGAAAAGCCCGCACCGGAAGACGCCCCCTCGCGCATGGGCGTGGCCGGCCGCTACATCCTCACGCCCGGCGTGTTCGACGAGATCCGCAACCAGCCCCAGGGCGTGGGCGGCGAGATCCAGCTGACCGATGCCATTGCCCGCCTCATGGCGCGCGAGGCCGTGTACGCCTTCCGCTACGAAGGCAAGCGCTACGACTGCGGCAGCAAGGAAGGCTTTCTGGAAGCGACGGTGGAACTGGCGCTGCAGCACCCTCAGGTGGGTGCCGCCTTCCGCGAATACCTCAAGACCGTGGAGATCTGAAGAAGCGCAGGGCCCGGTGCGGCCCTGCACTGAGGGCACTGCGAACACAAATTGGCCCGGTCACCGCTGCGTCGGCGCGGTGCCGGGCCGTATCAGCGCCTGAGACGGAAAGGCCGCCCTGCTGGCGCTCAGCGCCGGCGCAGCAGGTGGATGAATTCGTCGCCCACGGTCTGCTGCTCGACCAGCTCGTTGCCCGTCTGCTTGGCGAATGCCTGGAAGTCGCGCAGCGAACCGTTGTCGGTGGAGACCACCTTGAGCAACTGGCCGCTCACCATGTCGGCCAGGGCCTTCTTGGCCTTGAGAATGGGCAGCGGGCAATTGAGACCGCGGGTGTCGATTTCCTTGTGGATGTCCATCACATGCTTCCTGGGCGAATGAGCCCCATTCTAAGCAGCGGAAGGGGCTGCGCCGCTGTGGAACAGATCCACGAATTCGGGTTCGATGCCTTGGGTTCGCAGCCAATCCGCCAGCGCGTAGCCGGTGCCGGCCGGCCAGCACTTCACAGCCTCCGGCGCCAGCAGGCGGTAATCCACCAGTTCGGGCGACAGCCGCACCTCGCCGTGCGCCACCGCGTGGTAGGCGATGATGACCTGGTTCATGCGCTGGAAGTCGTACACGCCGATGAGCGCCAGCGCGCTCACATCGAGGTTCGTCTCTTCCTTGATCTCGCGCGTGATGCCCTCCTGGGGCGTCTCGCCCGCCTCCATGAAGCCCGTGATCAGCGCGTACTGCTTGCCCGCCCAGGCCGCATTGCGCGCCAGCAGCACCTGCCCGTCGCGCACCACCACCGCCGCCAGCACGGGCGTGGGGTTGTTCCAGTGCGTCCAGCCGCAGGCCGGGCAGCGCAGGCGCTCCACATCGCCGCCATCCTCGGCCACCGTGATGCGCGCCAGGGGCGTGGCGCAGTGGGTGCAGAAACGGGTTTCGTACATAGGCGCTACATTTTCAATAGCAGACAAGGCAATGGATACCCCGGCATGCGGCCTTTTTGAGCCTGAAAGCCGGTGCGGCGCCCCATCCAGGGCATCCCAGCGGCCGGCTCACGCCGGGAACACGCCCGTGGACAGGTAGCGGTCGCCCCGGTCGCAGACCACGAAGACGATGGTCGCATTCGATTCGCGCCGCGCGATCTCCTGTGCGGCCCAGCAGGCGCCCGCCGCCGAGATGCCGGCAAAGATGCCCTCTTCGCGCGCCATGCGCCGGCACATGTCCTCGGCGTCGTCCTGGCCCACGTTGATCGTCTCGTCCACCGCGCTCGGGTCGTAGATCTTGGGCAGGTATTCCTGCGGCCATTTGCGGATGCCGGGGATGCGCGAGCCATCCTTGGGCTGCGCGCCGATGATCTGGATGGCGGGATTCTTTTCCTTCAGGAAACGCGACACGCCCGTGATGGTGCCCGTGGTGCCCATGGCGCTCACGAAGTGGGTGATGCGCCCTTCGGTCTGTTCCCACAGCTCCGGGCCGGTGGTCTCGTAATGGATGCGCGGGTTGTCGGGGTTGGCGAACTGGTCGAGCACCACGCCCTTGCCCTGCTTGACCATGGTCTCGGCCAGATCGCGGGCGTATTCCATGCCGCCGCTCTTGGGGGTGAGGATCAGTTCCGCACCGAACGCCTTCATGGTCTGCGCGCGCTCCACCGACAGATCCTCCGGCATCACCAGCACCATGCGGTAGCCCTTGATGGCCGCGGCCATGGCCAGCGCGATGCCGGTGTTGCCCGAGGTGGCCTCGATCAGCGTGTCGCCCGGCTGGATGTCTCCGCGCTCCTGCGCCCGGCGGATCATCGACAGCGCAGGCCGGTCCTTGACCGACCCGGCCGGATTGTTGCCCTCCAGCTTGCCCAGCACCACGGTGCCGCGCTCTGCGTTCTCTTGCGCGCCGATGCGCTGCAGCGCGACCAAGGGGGTGTGTCCAATCGCGTCTTCGATGGTGGGATAGGTCTTCATAGCGCGCTACTGTGCCATAATTCGCGGCTTCGATCTTCGCGTCGCCCGGGTGGTGGAATTGGTAGACGCAGGGGACTCAAAATCCCCCGCCGCAAGGCGTGCCGGTTCGATTCCGGCCCCGGGCACCATGGCTTTCTGGCCATGAATGCACAGCAGCTTGTTCCTCGCTGCATCTTGCACACTCTGAATGAATGGCCCGCCTTCGCGGGCTTTTTGCTTTCTGCGCTCCGGCCCTCCCCATGGTGCCAATGCGCGTGGCGCTTCAGGTTCACAGCGCTCATCCGGGATAGCGGCCAGCAAAAAGCCCCGGCGCGTTGCCGCACCGGGGCTTTTCAACCGCAGAGGCGAAACGCCTCATGCAGGCATTACTTCACGGCATCCTTGATGTTCTCTTTGGCGTCGCCGTAGTTCTTCTGGGTGGTGCCCTCGACCTGCTTGGCAACGCCCTTGGCTTGCTGCTCGGGGCTGTTGATCAGCTCGCCGGTCTTTTGTTGAACCTTGCCTGCCACGTCCTTCAATGCGCCTTTGACTTGATCGGTGTTCATGGTGATTCCTTTCGGTGAGGTAAGTGCAAAACAAAATGGCTTTGCATGACCTGAAGGCTAAGACCCGATCCGCAGAGCCCGCGCGGGCGGAAGCCATCCGTTGGCGTCAGCAGCTGCCTACACAAGAAAGAACCCGCAGCGCGGGTGGCGTGCGGGTCGGCAGATTTCGAAAGCAGTTTTTAATTAAAACTGGATCGCGACACTGATTGTTCGATGCAGTACCGGCTTCAAGCGGCTGAAAGCCTCATTTGGTCCACTTGCGTTGCACCTTGGGCTTGACCCGGATGTCCACGGCCTTGCGCACTTCGGGGCGGCCGGTTTCGGCATCGGTGTCCACCACGTCTTCGAGGGCGATCTTCTCCACCTCGGAGTCCGTCTGTTCTTCCAGCTTTTCCAGCACGGCACCCACACGCTTTTCCGCGTCGGACACCTCCCGCTCGGTACCTCCGCGATTCATCGGAGGCTCCCTGCAGCATGGCCGCTCGCGTACTGCACATGCGGTGGTTCATCCGCCTGTTCGGGCGGGGGCGCGGGCACATCGGGCTCGACGGGCAGGTCGGCCTTGCCTGGGGCGGGAGGATGGGAGGCCATGGAGGATGGAAAAGTGGGTGGCGGCGGGATGGAAGGCGGTACGGGGTGCCGGGTGCCGGCGTCGGGATGCGGACCGAGATGCTCTGTTTCCTGCAGCTCAGAGACCGCTCATGACCGAAGCGGCCAGATAGGCGATTCCAAGGCTGGAAAACAGCATGAATCCGGCGAGGACAGTCAGAGTTTCTTTCATATGTTCAATCCTTCAATAGGAACAGACCATCGGAAGCAAGCTATGACTGGCATCCACGACGCTGGGGGCACAAAAAGGGTGAGAAGAATCTCCTCGTGTCAGCGGTTGGATGGGTTGCGTCCGCTGCCGGACTGCTTGCCACCGCCGGAATCCTTGTTCACCGTGGCCCAGGCCCGGCGCTCGGCCTCCGGCTTGCTGAGACCCTGGTGTTCATAACTGTCTTCGATGTGTTCGGCTTGGCGTTTTTGCTTGTCTGTGTACGCCGACTTGTCACCTCTTGGCATGGCTGCTCCTCGGATGGGTTTGTCGTGCCGCTTGGGGTTCAACACGCCGTGAAGCAGCACAGGCGATACCTTAAAACCGCCTCCCGCGGGTCGTCTGTAGGACGAAGGCGGTTGCAGCGGGGTCTCGGGACCCGGCCTCCCATCAAAAAACCCGGCGGCCCCTCCATGGCTGGAGGGGCGGCGCCGGGTGCGGACACCGGCATGGGGCCGGGTCGGGTCGTTGGGGCGAGGGCTGGCGGTCAGCTTTCCTGGCGGCGGATCAGCTGGCGGCCCGCGTCGGTGATGGCCAGATCGCCGGCCGGATTCTTGGCCACGTAGCCGCGTTCGTAGAGCCGTCCCGACAGGTGGTGCGTGAGCGCCTCGGGCACGCTGATGGCACGGCCCAGCTCCAGTTGCTTGAGCGCTTCGAGCTCATCCACCGTGGGGTCGAAATGCGGTGCGTGATAAACGGTTCCCATGAAGCTTTCTCCTTGTTGGTTGCACAGACGCTGCAGTCCTCGGGCCCATGGCCTTGCGCTTGAGCTGCAGCTGACCCAAAGGGTAGCCGCGCCGCCACCCGCACGCAATCGGCCGGCGGCACGGAAGGCACCCAGGGGCTCAACTCGCGGCCATGTCCTGCAACCAATCGGCGAAGGCGGCCAGCACGGGGGGCTGCGGCTGCGCCGGGGTGATGAGGTAGTAGGCGCGTTCGCCGCGCAGGGGCCGCTCGCAGGCCAGCACCAGTTCACCCCGGGCCCGCTCGGCCTCGATCAGCAGCGGAGGCATGAGCGCCACGCCCAGCCCGTGCGAAGCGGCCACGGCCAGCATGGAGAACAACTCGTAGCGCGGCCCGTCGAGCGCGCGCGGCGCCTGCACGTCCATGGCCTCGAACCATTGCCGCCATCCGTAGGGGCGCGTGGTCTGCTGCAGCAGCGGCAGGCTCGCCAGCGCCTGGGGTTCGAGCGGCTGCCCGCCGGGCAACAGGCGCGGGCTGCACACGGGCACCACGTCTTCCTGCAAGAGCCGCAGGGCCTGCGTGCCCGGCCAGTTGCTGACCTGCTCGGGCGTGCCGGCATACAGCGCGGCGTCGAATCCGGTGTCGGCGAACAGGAAGGGCCGCGTGCGCGTCTCGATGTGCACGACGATGTCCGGATGCGCCTGGGCCAGCAGGGGCAGGCGCGGGATCAGCCAGCGCGTGGCGAAGGTGGGCACGGCGGCCAGCGCGATCGACCCGCCCTGCCCCTGGTGCGCCATCACGTCCAGCGTGTCGCGCTCCAGCCCCTGCAGCCAGCGGCCCACCTGCCGCGCGTAATGGGTGCCCGCCGGGGTGAGTGCCACGCCGTGCCGCGTGCGGCGAAACAGCGCCACGCCCAGGAAATCCTCCAGCGCCATGATCTGCCGCGACACGGCGCCCTGGGTGAGCGCCAGTTCCTGGGCCGCGCGGGTGTAGCTTTCATGGCGGGCCGCAGCCTCGAAGCAGGCCAGGGACTGGGTGGAGGGCAAGGTTCGGCGCATGGCGCGATTGTGCCGAAACCCGCACCCGACCGGCTATTCAGATATGAATTGATCGCATGTCTGGATGCAGCATCCTCGCTTGCACCGCACGATCCATGCGCCTACCATCGCACCAACCCGGCCACCCATGCGCTTTTCGCACACCGGAGCCGATCCGAACCCACCTTCCCCGGAGACCCCCCCATGGCCCACGCCGCCTTCCAATGGAGCGACCCGTTCCTGCTCGACCAGCAACTGACCGACGACGAGCGCATGATTCGCGACGCCGCCGCCGCCTTCTGCCAGGACAAGCTCGCCCCGCGCGTGCTGGAGCAGTTCCGCCGTGAAAAGACCGACATCGCCATCTTCCGCGAGATGGGCGAAGTGGGCCTGTTGGGCCCCACCATTCCCGAGCAGTACGGCGGCCCCGGCCTGAACTACGTGGCCTACGGCCTCATCGCCCGCGAGGTCGAGCGCGTGGACTCGGGCTACCGTTCGATGGCCAGCGTGCAAAGCTCCCTCGTGATGGTGCCGATCCACGAGTTCGGCACCGAGGCGCAAAAACAGAAGTACCTGCCCAAGCTGGCCAGCGGCGAGTGGATCGGCTGCTTCGGCCTGACCGAGCCCGACCACGGCTCCGACCCGGGCAGCATGGCATCGCGCGCCAAGAAGGTGCCGGGCGGCTATTCGCTGTCGGGCGCCAAGATGTGGATCACCAACAGCCCCATCGCCGATGTGTTCGTGGTCTGGGCCAAGGAAGTGTCCGAGGCCGGCGCGGTCGGCCCGATCCGCGGGTTCGTGCTCGAAAAGGGCATGAAGGGCCTGAGCGCCCCGGCCATCCACGGCAAGGTGGGCCTGCGCGCCAGCATCACCGGCGAGATCGTGATGGACGAAGTGTTCGTGCCCGAGGAAAACGCCTTCCCTGAAGTGCAGGGCCTGAAAGGCCCCTTCACCTGCCTGAACAGCGCCCGCTACGGCATCGCCTGGGGCGCCCTGGGCGCGGCGGAATTCTGCTGGCACACCGCGCGCCAGTACACGCTGGACCGCAAGCAGTTCGGCCGGCCCCTGGCGGCCAACCAGCTCATCCAGAAGAAGCTGGCCGACATGCAGACCGAGATCGCCATCGGCCTGCAGGCCTGCCTGCGCCTGGGCCGCATGAAGGACGACGGCACCGCCTCGGTCGAGGCCACCTCCATCATCAAGCGCAACAGCTGCGGCAAGGCGCTGGATATCGCCCGCATGGCGCGCGACATGATGGGCGGCAATGGCATCAGCGACGAGTTCGGCGTGGCGCGCCACCTGGTGAACCTGGAAGTGGTCAACACCTACGAGGGCACGCACGATGTGCACGCGCTGATCCTGGGCCGGGCCCAGACCGGCATCGCGGCCTTTGCCAACTGAACCGGCGGACCGACCCACGCGCCCCCGCCTGGACCGCCAGGGCGGGCGCTGACGGGCAGTTCATGGCCTTTCAGGCCTCCAGCGCAATCAGTACTAGGGCATATTGCTACTTTTTTAATAGCAAAGTGATTTCTGCATGACCACGACCCCCCAAGCCCCGGCGGGTGCCCTCGCCGGCATCCGCGTGCTCGACCTGTCCCGCGTGCTCGCCGGCCCCTGGTGCACCCAGGTGCTGGCCGATCTGGGGGCGGACGTGGTCAAGGTGGAGCGCCCCGGCGTAGGTGACGACACGCGCCACTGGGGCCCGCCGTTCCTGAAGGACGATGCGGGCAACGACACGGCGCAGGCCGCCTACTTCACGGCCTGCAACCGCAACAAGCGCTCGGTCACCATCGACATGGCCACGCCCGAGGGGCAGGGGCTGATCCGCCAGATGGCGCAGCAGGCCGACGTGGTGGTGGAGAACTTCAAGGTCGGCGGCCTGCGCCAGTACGGACTGGACCACGCCAGCCTGCGCGCGGCCAACCCGCGGCTCATCTACTGTTCGGTGACCGGCTTCGGGCAAGACGGGCCCTATGCCGAGCGCGCCGGCTACGACCTCATGATCCAGGCCATGACGGGCCTGATGAGCATCACCGGCCGGGCCGACGGCGAGCCGGGCGCCGGCCCGCTGCGCGTGGGGGTGGCCGTGATCGACCTGTTCACCGGGCTGTACGCGAGCAACGCCATCCTGGCCGCGCTGCACGTGCGCGAGCGCACCGGCGAAGGCCAGCACATCGACATGGCGCTGCTGGACGTGGGCATGGCCGTGCTCGCCAACCAGGCCTCGGGCTTCCTGGCCACCGGGCAGGCGCCGACCCGCCAGGGCAATACGCACCCCAGCCTCGTGCCCTACCAAGACTTTCCCACCGCCGACGGCGCCATGCTGCTGGCCATCGGCAACGACGGGCAGTTCGCGCGGTTCTGCGCCGCCGCCGGCCGGCCGGAATGGGCGCAGGACGCCCGGTTCGCCACCAACCCGCTGCGGGTCAGGCACCGGGCCGAGCTGGTCCCCGCCCTGCAGGAGGTCACCCGCACCCGCACCACGGCCGACTGGATCACCTTGCTGCAGGACAAGGCCGTCCCCTGCGGCCCGGTCAACACGCTGGCCGAGGCGTTCGACGACCCGCAGGTGCAGGCCCGGGGCCTGCGCGTGGAGCAAGCCCGGTGGCCACAGGGCGAGCCCGGCGACGGCATCGACCGAATCGCCGGGGTGGCCAGCCCCCTGCGCCTGTCAGCCACGCCGCCGGTGCTGCACCGGGCGCCGCCGGCCCTGGGGCAGCACACCGACGAGGTGCTGGCGGGGCTGGGGCTGGACGCCGAACGCATTGCGCTGCTTCGCGCGGCGAACGTGGTTTAACCCGCCCCAGGCCGATGGCATCGGCCCCGCCCGAGAAAAGCCTTGCCTTCGCGCAAGGCTTTTTTCATGGCGCGATCCGCTGCATGGAAAGTTAAAAATGATTTTTATGATAGAAATGATATTTCAATACACTTCATCCATCCGACAGTCCGGGACGCTCCTCACGAAGGGGCGCCCTCCCACTCCCTCAGGGATCTTCCGATGAAGCTCAGCCGAAAACTCCCGCTCGTCTTTACATTCGCCCTCTTGCTGCTTTTCGCCGCTGCGCTGTTCGGCCTTGGCCGGTTGAACTCGGCCCTGACCACGTACCAGACCACGGTCGCCACCCATACCCAGCAAGAGCGGATGGCCGCCGACGTGCTGGGCGACTTCCGGGTGCAGGTACAGGAATGGAAGAACACGCTGCTGCGGGGCAAGGACGATGCGCAACTGTCGCGCTATTGGGCCGCCTTCGCGAAAAGCGAAGGGGCCGTGCAAGCCCAGGCGCGCAAGCTGATGGACGATTTGGCCGCAGGCGATGCGCGTGAGCGGGTGGGCCAGTTCCTGATCGCACACGAACGCATGGGAGTGGCCTACCGCAAAGGGTTCGAAACATTCAAGGCATCGGGCCGTGACCCGGCCGCAGGCGATCAAGCCGTGCAGGGCATGGACCGGGAGCCGGCGCAACTGCTGGAGCAGACGGGCGACCTGATCAGCAAAGCCAGCGCGGCCGTGTCCCTGGAGGCTGCGACGGCAGCGCGCCAGGCCAACTGGATCAGCCTGACCGTGATGCTGGTCGTGTGCGGGGCCAGCGTTTTCGGCGCGGTGCTGTTCAGCCGCACCGTCACGCAACCGCTGGGCAATGCGGTGCGCATTTCGGAAGCCGTGGCCTCCGGCGACCTGACCCAGGCCACCCACGCCCGCGGGCAGGATGAAATCGCCCAGTTGCTGAACGCACTCCATGCGATGCAGACCAGCCTGTCTCAGGTGGTGGGCAAAGTGCGCGACAACGCCGACAGCGTGGCGAGCGCCAGCGGCGAGATCGCGCAAGGCAACAACGACCTTTCGGCCCGCACCGAACGGCAGGCCAGTGCGCTGGAAGAAACCTCGGCCTCCATGGAGGAACTCAGCTCCACCGTGCAGGCCAACGCGGAAAACGCCCGGCAGGCCAACCAGTTGGCCCTGAACGCATCGACCGTGGCCTCCAAGGGCGGCGATGTGGTGTCGGAGGTGGTGAGCACCATGCGCGGCATCAACGACAGCAGCCGCAAGATCGCCGACATCGTGGGTGTCATCGACGGCATCGCCTTCCAGACGAACATCCTGGCATTGAACGCCGCCGTGGAAGCGGCGCGGGCCGGCGAACAAGGGCGCGGCTTCGCGGTCGTGGCCAGCGAGGTGCGCCAATTGGCCCAGCGCAGCGCCGAGGCCGCCAAGGAAATCAAGACCCTGATCCATGCCAGCGTCACGCGCATGCAGCAGGGATCGGTGCTGGCCGACCAGGCGGGCACCACGATGGGCGAGGTGGTCGCCTCGATCCGGCGCGTCACCGACATCGTGGCCGAGATCAGCGCCGCCAGCAGCGAACAAAGCGCCGGCGTGTCCCAGGTGGGCGAGGCCGTCATGCAGATGGATCAGGCCACCCAGCAGAACGCCGCGCTGGTGGAACAAAGCGCCGCGGCGGCGGACGGCCTGAAGCAGCAGGCGCAGCAACTGGTACAGGCCGTGGCGGTCTTTCGCTTGCGCCCCCACGGCGATCCCGAATCCTGGCCAGGGGGAACCTTGAAGGCCGCGTGAGCGGCAGGCCCGGGATGACTCCTGGGATTGGAATTCCCCGCCTGATACCCATTGCCGCTCTCGCTGGCAAGAAGATTGCACTGCGCTCTTGCCAATCGGAGCGCGGGCGCAACAAGGGAAAATATTAGGACCGGGCCTTTCCCATCCCGCTCTAAAATTTGTAAACACGCGTATCCAATGCGAAGGGGGCAGCGATGAAGGCAGTGCAGCAGGAAATTGACGAGCGGACCAACCTCACCGGAACCAACAAATTCGAGTTGCTGCTCTTTCGGTTGGGCATCGACGACAACCTGGGCAAGTCCGAGCTGTTCGGCATCAACGTCTTTAAGATCCGCGAGATCGTGGCGATGCCCAGCATCACACCCATCGCCGGCGCCACGCCGCACTCGCTGGGTGTGGTCAATCTGCGCGGCCAGATCATCCCGGTACTCGACCTGCCCTCCATCGTCGGCTGCAAGCCGCAGACCGGCCTGAACATCATGCTGGTGACCGAATATGCGCGCACCACGCAAGCCTTCGCCGTGGAATCGGTGGAAGACATCGTTCGGCTGGATTGGAAGCAGGTGCTTTCCGCCGAAGCCAGCGGCACCGGCGGCCAGCTGGTGACCAGCATCGCCCGGCTGGATGGCAACACCGATGGCTCCCGCCTCGCGCAGGTGTTGGACGTGGAGGCCATCCTGCAGATGGTCTCGCCTTCCGACGAGCACAAGG
Source organism: Acidovorax sp. KNOB132 (assembly GCF_057541515.1). Taxonomy (NCBI): domain Bacteria; kingdom Pseudomonadati; phylum Pseudomonadota; class Betaproteobacteria; order Burkholderiales; family Comamonadaceae; genus Acidovorax; species Acidovorax sp. KNOB132. The sequence continues at coordinate 7,376 of NZ_BAAJYT010000043.1, read as the reverse complement.
TCGATCCCGAGAAGGTCGGCCCGCGCCTGAAGCTCAAGCCCGGCACCATGATCCTGGCCGCCGACGATTCGTTCGTGGCCCGCTCGCTCATCGAGAAGGAACTGCAGGCCCTGCACGCGCCTTACGAAATGACCAAGTCGGGCAAGGAGGCCTGGGACCGGCTGAACGCCATCGCCCGCGCCGCCGAGGCCGAGGGCAAGACCGCCGCCGATCGCGTCGCGCTGGTGCTGACCGATCTGGAAATGCCCGAGATGGACGGCTTCACGCTCACCCGCAACATCAAGCAGGATGCGCGCCTGAACAAGATTCCGGTGGTCATCCACTCCTCGCTGTCGGGCTCGGCCAACGAGGACCATGTGCGCAGCGTGGGGGCCGACGGCTACGTGGCGAAGTTCGTCGCGGAAGACCTGGCCGAGACCATGCGCCGCGTGCTGCCCAAGTAAATCCTGCCAGCCAACACGGCGGCGCTGGGGCCACGGCGGCCTCGCCGCCGCTCAGCGCGGCCTCGGGTAGCCGTTCTCCACCCAGGCCGCTGCGCTGGCGCTGGTGAGCACGAAGCCGGGCGACACGCCCACGCGGGCGAGCAGTTCGTCGTCCAGCGCCGAATGCGCGCTCAGCGTCGCGGTCGGGTGTTCATCGTCCGGCTCGATCGCCAGCGAAACGCGCACGCGCTGGTCCCGCACGGTGACCGTGACACTCTTGTTCAACCGGGCATGCAGTTGCTGCTCGTGGCGGCGCAGCACCTCCGACGCGGTCTTGACCAGCGTGTGGAAGGCCGAGACATCCAGCGGTTTGGGATTCTTCTTGTCGCGCCCCATGGTCCAGGGGCCGACCAGCGCGGGCTCGGACTCTCCCCGCAGCGTCATCTCGACGGCCCAGCCATCGTCGTCTTCGTTCTTGACGACGCGCGCAGTCCAGCGCTCGTCGCTCCACAGGCGGGGTTCCTGCACGGGGGTAAGTTCTGAATCTTCGGTCATGTCGGCCAGATGGGGCCTTCGGCCGCACCAAGGTCGTCCGAAGGCAAAGCTGCACAGTGTAGAACGGGCCGCGCATGGCACACGGCCGGCGGCGCGGCCCAGATCCATTCGCCGGCCAGATCATCGATCCGCCCGCTGTGTGAAGACGGGGCAAAGCCTGACAATGGCGCCCGCGCAAGGTCAACCAAAATGGTCATCAGCGCGTCACACACGGGCGCGGCGTGTCGCCTGACCGCCGCCGTCACCCATCGGCCGCCAGACGCTCCCTGCAGCGCGGCCACCAGCCAGCGAGGCCTTTCCATGTTCCACCCCGCCCTCCGAATCCTTGCCGCCGGCACCCTGGCCGTGCTGGCCACGGGCTGCGCGGTGCCCGGCGACCCCTACTACGAGCCCGCCTATCCGTCCGCCAACTATCCGGCAACGCCGTCCTATCCCTACCCGGCCAACGGCTCGACGTCGATCACCGTGTACGAACAGCCGGCCTATGGCTACAGCCGGCCCGCCTACCCCGTCTATGTACCCACGCCCGTGCCGGCGTATGGCTGGGACCGCCGTGACGATCGCCGGGACGACTGGCGTGAACGGCAGATGCGCGAAGACCGCGAGCGCGCCTGGCGCGACCGCCGGGACCGCGAGGCCCGGGAAGCGCGCGACGCCGACCGCCGCCGCGACAGGGACCGGGACGGCCAGCGTGCGGATGCCGACCGGCGCCGCGCCGAGATGGATCGTCAGCGCGCTGAACTGGATCGCCAGCGCCGCGAACAGGCTGACCGCCAGCGCGGCGAGGACCGCCGCCCGCCGGGCGCGCAAGACCAGCGGCCGGCACCGGGTTGGCGCCTGGAGCAAAATCCCCAGAACCGGCCTTGACCGCCCGGCTCCACTGACCTGAACCGACCGATCGCCCACAGGAAACGGCCATGATCCAGCGCCCTGTCTTCCTAGCACCTCGCTCTGCCGCATGGCGCCTCGGCGCCGCGCTGGCGGTGGTGGCGTGCGCTGCGGCCCCCTTGGCCACCCATGCCCAGGTGATGCGCTGCACCGACCCCGTCTCCGGCAAGGTCACCTACACCGACGGAGCGTGCGACAAAGGCACGGCCGCGCGCGAGGTCGAAGCGCGCAAGAGCCGCGAGGAAATCGAGGAGGAGCGGGCCCAGGCCCTGCAGGCGTTGCAGCTCAAGCAGCAGCGCCAGCAGATCGAGCGCCAGGAAGCCCAGCAGGAGGCACGCCAGGAACGCGAGCGCGCCGCCGCCCGGGCCCCGGCCGATCCGTCCCGCTCGCCCGAATGCGCCCGCTCGCGCCGCAACCTCGACCGGGTGGCCAGCGAATCGGGCGGGGGCAATTACGACGGCCAGGCCCGCCTGACGGCCGCCCAGCGCCAGATGGACCTCGACTGCCTCGGCCCGCAGGGCTATGCGGAAGTCGAACGGTCACGCAATTACAGCGGCGGCAGTGGCGACTACTATGCGCCCCCCCGCCGTCGTGGTGCTGCCGCCCCGGCGCCCGGTGGTGGTCCAGCCGGCTCTCCCGGTGCCCTCAGCGCCGATTTCGCACTGCAACGTGTTCCGCTGCTACGACCAGCAAGGAAACGTCCACCCGCGCTGATGCGTGCGGGTGGGCGTGTCAGGTCGCGCGCAGGCCCTGGGCCACGGTCGGGTAGCGCAGCACCACGCGCAGTTCCTTGCGCAGCCGCGTGGCATCCAGCCGGCGCGACTCGCCCATGAAGCTCAGTTGCGGCGCGGGCAACTGCGCCTTCGCATCGCTGCGCGCGATGCGCGGCGGGCGCGGCAACCCGTACAGGTCGGCGGCCAGATCGAAGTAGTCGCCCATCTTCAGGTCGCTCGCATCGCTCACGTGGTACACGCGCTGCGGCTGGCCGCGCCACAGGGCCGCCACGCAGGCGCGGGCCAGGTCGTCGGCATGGATGTGGTTGGTGTAGACATCGTCCTCGGGCAGCAGCACCGGGGTACCACGGCGCAGGCGGGCTTCGGGCGTGCCGCCTTCGCGGTCGGGCGCATAGATACCGGGAATGCGCAGGATGCTGGCGCGCACGGCGCTGCGGCCCAGGTGGCGCACGGCGCGCTCGGCATTCACCCGGCGTTGCGCGCGAGGCGTGGCGGGCGCGACCGGGCGCGCCTCGGTCACCCACACGCCGCCGCAATCGCCATACACCCCGCTGGTCGAGCCATACACCAGCGCGCGCGGCAAGGTGCGCAGGCGCAGCACCCGCGCCAGGGCGACCGTGCGGCCGTCATACCCTTTGGCAGCACCCGGCACCGCATCGCCCGGCGGGGGCGCCAGGTGCAGGACGCGGGTGGCCAGGCCGGATAGACGGCGCAGGCTGGGCGCATCGTCCAGGTTGCCTAGCAGGGGGGTGATGCCGGCGGCGCGCAACGGCGCCCTGCGCCCAGGACTGGAAGTCAGGGCCAGCACCCGAGGCCGGGGCCCGCCGGCCGATGCACCCAGCACCCGGGCCGCCCGCAGCCCCACGTCGCCACAGCCGATGATGAGCACGCGCTGGCGGCGAAAGCGCGCCGGCAGGGCCCCGAGGGGGCTTTGGTTTGAGGGCAAAATTGGATCCGTTTGGCGAGAAGAACTTCCAAGGATACCCACTCCATGACCCCCGCAGAGACGGCCGCAGCCGCCCACCAGATCACCGTACAGCCCAGCGGCCGGGCCTTTGCCGCACAGCCCGGCGAATCCATTCTGGCCGCGGCCATCCGCAGCGGCGTGGGCCTTCCCTATGGCTGCAAGGATGGGGCCTGCGGCTCGTGCAAGTGCAAGAAGCTCAGCGGTTCCGTCGCCCATGGCGAGCACCAGTCCAAGGCCCTGAGCGCGGCCGAGGCCGACGCGGGCTTCGTGCTCACCTGCTGCGCCCAGCCGCTGACCGACGTGGTGCTCGAATCGCGCCAGGTGACCGATGAAAGCGCCTACCCCATCAAGAAGCTGCCGGTGCGCGTGTCCACGCTCACGCGGGTGTCGCACGACGTCATGCAGGTGCGCCTGCAGTTGCCCGCGGCGGACACGTTCCGCTACCACGCCGGCCAGTACATCGAATTCATCCTGCGCGACGGTGCGCGCCGCGCGTACTCCATGGCCAACGCGCCCCACACCCAGGCCGACGCGCCGGGGCTGGAACTGCACATCCGCCACATGGCGGGCGGGCGCTTCACCGACCACGTGTTCGGCGCCATGAAGGAAAAGGAAATCCTGCGTGTGGAAGGCCCCTTCGGCAGCTTCTTCCTGCGCGAGGACAGCCCCAAGCCCATCATCCTGCTGGCCTCGGGCACGGGCTTCGCCCCGATCAAGGCGCTGCTCGAACACATTCAGGCCAAGCGCATTGAGCGCCCGGTCACGCTGTACTGGGGCGGCCGCCGTCCCGGCGATCTATACATGGATGGCTGGGTGCGCGAGCGCATGGCCACGATGCCCCAGCTGGCCTATGTGCCCGTGGTGTCCCATGCCTTGCCGGAAGACGCCTGGGCGGGCCGCACGGGCTTCGTGCACCAGGCCGTGATGGACGACCATGCCGATCTGTCGGGCCATCAGGTCTATGCCTGCGGCGCCCCCATCGTGGTCGACACGGCACGGGTGGTGTACAGCGCGGAACGCCAGCTCCCCCCTGATGAGTTCTATGCAGACGCCTTCACATCCGAGGCCGACAAGCACGGGGCGAGCGAGCCTTCCGCCCAACCCTCCGGAGCCATCTCAGGCTGACGCGGTCCGGGCGCCAGCTTGCAGCAAGGAGCGCGCACCCGGCGCGCGGCCTTCAGCGGCGCCAGCCCGGCCGGCCGTAATAGCCGCGCCCATAGCCGCCCCGGCCATAGACGCCGAAGAACCCGATGGTCGGCGCCACCACCACGGGCGGCGGCGCCACGTACACGGATTCGGTCTGGTAGTAGCCCGGCCCGCCGTAATAGCCGGACCCTGCGTAGTAGCCCGGGCCGACCGGGGCCACGACGCAGCCGGTGAGCAGGCTGGTGGCCACCGAAGCGGCGGCGAGGGTGATGAGGCGGATGGACATGGTGGCTCCTTGGTGCGGGGTCCGAGATGCCATTCAACGCCCCGGACCTTAAGCGGTCACTTCCACACGGTATCTCAGAAGTAACAACCGGTAATAGCCATCCGCCGGCTTTGATGGATGGGCTTCAGCGCGACAGCGCACGGCAGGCCTCCGCACACCGGCGGCAAGCTTCGGCGCAGGCTTGGCAGTGGGCCATGCCGTGCCGGGCGCATTCGTTGGCGCAGCTGTCGCACAGGCGGGCGCACAGGGCACAGATCTCCGGCGCGTGGGCGCTTTCGCGGGCCATGGCGGCGGCGGCCACACGGCACAGCGCGGCGCAGTCCATGTCCAGGGCGATGCACTGCACCATGCAGCGGGGCTCGGGCTCGCGCAGGCACGCGGCTGCGCAGTAGTCGCAGGCATCGGCACATTCGCTGCAGGCACGAATGCACTGGGCATAACGCGATGCGGTGACGGTGTCGTGCGGAGCGGCCTGCGGCATGGAATGTCCTTTTTCCGCCGGTGCGGCGGCGCGTGATGGGGTGCAAACTGGGAAACGGCTTCGACGTTTATAGAAATGCCCCCTCGCGGGCCCTGTAGGACGGCGCTGCGACCTCGCACCGCCGGACCCCCTTTCAATTTTTTGCACAATGGCAGCATGAATCGCAGAAACCTCCTTCTCTCGGCCGCCGCCCTCGCCACGGCGTTTGCATCCCCGTTGGGCTACGCGCAGGATGCGCCGATCCGGCTGATCGTGCCCTACGCACCCGGGGGGCCGCTGGACGTCACGTCCCGCGCGCTGGCCGAGCGGGTGCGCGACACGCTGGGCACGGTGATCATCGACAACAAGGCGGGCGCGGGCGGCAACATTGGCGCCGATGCCGTCGCCAAGGCCGCGCCCGATGGCCTCACCATCGGCCTGGCCGCCACGGCGACGCATGCCGTCAACCCCTGGCTCTACAGCCGCATGCCCTACGACGCGGCCAAGGACTTCGCCGGCATCACGCAGATGGTGAGCGTGCCCAACGTGCTCGTCATCAATGCGGCCAAGGCGGCGGAACTCAAGATCAACACCGTGGCCGATTTGATCGCCTACGCCAAGGCCAACCCCGCCAAGCTGAACTACGGCAGCGGCGGCAACGGCAGCGCAGGCCACCTGGCGGGTGAAATGTTCAAGCAACGCGCCGGCATCTACGCCCTGCACATTCCCTACCGCGGTGCCAGTCCCGCGCAACTGGCGCTGCTGGCCGGCGAAGTGGATTTCAACATTGACAACCTGGCCGCCGCCGCGCCCAACATCCGTTCGGGCAAGCTCAAGGCGCTCGCAGTGACCTCGCCGCAGGCCAGCGCCATGCTGCCGGGCGTGCCCCCGCTGTCGGCCACGTTCAAGGGCTTTGCGATCGAGACGTGGTGGGGCCTCGTGGCGCCAGCCGGCACGCCCAAGCCCGTCATCGCCAAGCTGAACAAGGCCTTCGTGGCCGCGCTCAATGCGCCGGAGACCAAGACGCGCTTCGCGGCCCTCATGGCCGAGCCCGTGGGCACCACGCCCGAGCAGTTCGATGCCTTCATGGCGTCGGAGCGTGCCAAGTACCAGCAGGTGGTGAAGGCTTCCGGCGCGAAGGTCGACTGACCAGGCCAGGCGCGCAGCCGCCAACGGATTGAAACGGCTGCCGGCGCATACCCATCGTGGTCCGGCAGCTATATTTTCAATAGCAACTCGTTTCAGGCGGCAGCGCGGAACTGCCGCCGGTAGGCCGAGGGCGCAATGCCCACCGCCGCCGAGAAGTGCTGCCGCAGCGAGACGGCGGAGCCGAAGCCCGACGCGACGGCCACAGCATCGATCGACTGGTCTCCACCCTCCAGCAGGCGCTGCGCCAGCGCGATGCGCTGGTTCTGCAGCCATTGCCCCACCGTGGTCCCGGTGGACTGGCGAAAGCGGCGTGTGAAGGTGCGCGGACTCATCACGGCGCGCTCGGCCAGCGCCTCCAGCGTGTGCGCCTCGTGCAGGTGTTCGCCCAGCCACTGCAGCAGCGGCGCAAGCCGATCTCCCCGCACCGAGGGCGCCACCGGCTGCTGGATGTACTGCGCCTGGCCGCCCTGCCGGTGCGGGGCCACCACCATGCGGCGCGCGGCGCAGTTGGCGGCCTCGGCACCGTGCTGCTGGCGCAGCAGGTGCAGGCAGCAGTCGATGCCTGCGGCGGTGCCGGCCGAGGTCAGCACCGTGCCATCTTCCACGTACAACACTTCGGGCCGGAGCGCCACCTGCGGGTAGCGCTGCGCGAACGCCTGCGCCAGCGCCCAGTGGGTGGTGGCGGCGCGGCCATCGAGCAGCCCCGCCTCGGCCAGCACGAACGCCCCCAGGCACAGACCCACGATGCGCGCGCCGCGGCGGTGCGCGT
>NZ_BAAJYT010000042.1:0-24991 GCF_057541515.1 Acidovorax sp. KNOB132 | reverse complement strand
GGCGCGTGGGTTGAAACAACGCGATCGAAGGCACCAACCTGACCGAGCGCCAGGTCGCGCCCCGTGCGTGTGCGTGGTTTTAAACAGGCTCTGAAACCCCCCCCTCTATCTCCCCCTCACCCCCGGCTCCGCAACGTCCGACTCAACAGCACAACCGGCACCAGCCCCACGGCCACCAGCGCCAGCGACGGCAAAGCCGCCTCGCCCAGCCGCTCGTCGCGCGCCAACTGGTAGGCGACCACGGCCAGGGTGTCGCTGTTGAAGGGCCGCAGCACCATGGTGGCGGGCAGTTCCTTCATCACGTCAACGAACACCAGCAGCGCCGCGGCGGCCGTGGAGCGCTGGAGCAGGGGCCAGTGCACCCGGGCCAGCAGGCCGGCGCCGCCGGCGCCCAGCATGCGGGCGGAGTCGTCCAGGCTGGCGGGAATGCGCGCGTAGCCGCTTTGCATCGACTGCAACGCCACGGCGCAAAACCGCACGAGGTAGGCCCACACGATGCCGACCGCCGTGGCGGTGATGATCGATGGCAGGCCCCACTGGGGGGCGGCGGCCTGCAGCCAGCCCACGGGCAGCAGCAGGCCCACGACGATCACGGCGCCGGGCACGGCATACCCCAGGCTGGCCAGTTGCGCCACGCCACGGGTGAGCGCGCCGGCGCGCCGCCGCACGGCGAAGGCCAGCACCAGGGCGATGGCCACGGCCAGCACGGCGGTGATGCTGCCCAGGCGCACGCTGTTGCCGGCCCACTCCAGAAAACGCGACCAGGGCAGCACGGACCAGTCGGCCGCCAGGGGCCGCAGCATGAAGGCCACCGGGGCCACGAAGCCGAAGACCACCGGCAGCACGCACACCGCCCAGGCGGCGGCGCAGCGCAGTCCCTGCAGCCGCTGCGGCTGGGCCTCGGCGGAGCCCGCACGGCCCGCCCCGCCCGCGGCAAAGCGCATGCGCCGCTGTGCACGCTGCTCCAGCTGCAGCAGCAGCATGACGAGCACGAGCAGGATGGTGGCCAACTGCGCCGCGGCCAGGCGGTTGTCCATCGACAGCCAAGCCTTGTAGATGCCGGTGGTGAAGGTCTGGATGCCGAAGTAGCTCACCACGCCAAAGTCGGCCAGTGTTTCCATGAGGACCAGCGCCACGCCGGCCGCGACCGCGGGGGCGCGCCAGCGGCAGCGCGACGGTGCGCACGCGCCGCGCCAGCGGCGCCCCCAGCAGGCGGGCGGCTTCCATGAGGTGGGCAGCGCGCTCGCCCAGTGCCGTGCGGGCCAGCAGGTACACATAGGGATAGAGCGAGAAGATGAACACCCACACCGCGCCGCCCAGGCTGCGCACCTCGGGCAGCAGCCGGCCTTGCAGGCCATAGGTTTCGCGCAGCCACACCTGCAGCGGGCCGCTGAACTGCAGGAAGTCGGTGTACGCGTAGGCGGTCACATAGGCCGGCATGGCCAGCGGCAGCAGCAGCAGCCATTCCAGCGTGCGGCGGCCGCGAAAGTCGAACAGGGTGACGGCGGCGGCCGTTGCCGTGCCCACCACCGCCGCGCCGATGGCCACGGCCAGGCCCAGCCACACGGTGGTGGCAAAGTAGCCGGGCAGCACGGTGGCGGCCATTTCGCGCAGGATGGCCCCGGCCTCGGCGCCACCGGCGCTGCCCGGCAGCCACGACGCAAGCACGGCCAGCACCGGCAAGGTCAGCGCAGTGGCGAGCAGCAGCAGGGGAATGGATTGCAGGGCGGAAAGAAGGCGTGGCAAGGGCGGGCCCTGAAGGGAAGGGTCGGGAGAATCGGACGGGGCATTCCGGTCGAAGATGGCTTCGGTCGAGCGCTGAAGGGCACGCCGGCAGGGCCGTCTGGATGCAAATGCGAATTCTACGCATTGGCGCCTTCTAGAATCGCGGCCATGTTCCTTGAAGTCTCCCAACTGGAAGTGCGCTACGCCGGCCGCGCGCAAGCCGCCGTGCGCGGCGTCACCCTGGGCCTCGCAGCGGGCGAGATCGGCGTGCTCATCGGCCCCTCCGGCTGCGGCAAGACCACGCTGCTGCGCGCCGTGGCCGGGCTGGAGCCCGTGACGGCCGGCGAGATCCGGCTCAGCGGCGCGGTGGTGAGCGGCGGCGCGGGCCGCAGCGTGCCACCGGAGCAGCGGCGCATCGGCATGGTGTTCCAGGACTACGCCCTCTTCCCCCACCTGTCCGTGGGGCGCAACGTGGCCTTCGGCATCCACCGCCTGCCGCGCGCCGAACAGGCAGCGCGCGTGGACGAGGTGCTGCGGCTCGTGGGCCTGGAGGGCAGCGCCGCACGCTTTCCGCACGAGCTCTCCGGCGGGCAGCAGCAGCGCGTGGCGCTGGCCCGCGCGCTGGCGCCCCGGCCGCAGCTGATGCTCTTAGACGAGCCTTTTTCCAACCTGGACGTGGACCTGCGCGAGCGCCTGGCGCACGAGGTGCGCGGCATTCTGAAAGCGGCCGGCGCCACGGCGCTGTTCGTCACCCACGACCAGTTGGAGGCCTTTGCCATCGGCGACCGCATCGGCGTGATGGAAAGCGGCCAGTTGCACCAGTGGGACGATGCCTATGCGCTCTACCACCGCCCGGCCACGCGCTTCGTGGCCGACTTCATCGGCCACGGGGTGTTCGCGCCGGCCACGCTGGAGCAGCGCGGGGACAACGTGGTGGCCCACACGCCGCTGGGCGACCTGACCGATGCGGCCGAGTGCCCCCTGCCCACGGGCTACCCCGGCGGGGAATGCGACGTGCTGCTGCGGGCCGACGATGTGGTGCACGACGACGCCTCGCCCGTGCAGGCGCGCATCGTCCGCAAGTCGTTCCGGGGCTCGGAGTTCCTGTACACGCTGCAGTTGCGGGACGGCCTCACGGTGATGGCCCATGTGCCGAGCCACCATGACCACGCCGTGGGCGAGTGGATCGGCATTCGACCGCAGGTGGACCACGTGGTGGCGTTTCCGCGGGCCTGATCCCGCGATGGGCACATCGATGGTGGCGGCGGCCTGCCTCGCCCCCTCCAAGGCGAACAGCGGCCGTCTACGACAGGAAGAAGGCGATGAAGACGGGGGCCAGGACGGTGAGGATGAAGCCGCTCACCAGGGCCAGCGGGACCGCATCCGGATGGCAGGCCTGCTTGACGATCGGCAGCGTGGAGTCCAGTGCCGTGGCCCCTGCGCTGCCGATGCCGATCGCGGGCTGGTAGCGACCGATGGCGTAGAGCGCGACGATTGCTATCAGCTCCCTGAACAAGTCGGTCATCAGCGCCATGGTCCCATAGGTCTGCCCGAGGTGATGCCCCACCATGACGCTCGACAGGGTGAACCAGCCGAAGCCGCTCGACAGCGCCAGCGAGGTTTTCATGGCCTCGCCCGTGGCCCAGGAGGCCGCGGCCGCACCCACGAACGATCCGATCACCACCAGCACCGGCACCGACAGCACGGCCCATGAAAACCAGTGGGAACTGAGCTTGACGTGGGCCAGGTCGATGCCCACCAACACGATCAAGGCCAGCAGGATGGCGGAGCTCGATGGCAGCCAGAGGGCACCGGCCAGATACGCCTGGTTGACGAAAAACAGGGAACTGCCCAGCGCCACCATGGACAGGGCGATGCAGCACTCCTTCAGCGGCGGCCAGATGGTGTGAAAGCCCAGTTTGCCGGCCTTGGCGCCCGCCGTGCCGCTGCTGCGAATGCCGGCTGCAAAAATCAGTCCGCAGGGCACCAGGGTGGTCAGCAGGGCGAAGATCACGGCCGTCCTGACCACCTGCCCGACCGATTGCGCAGAAAGAATGACCTCGCCAAACTCCACGCCGATCAGGAAAAGCAGCAGCCAGACCAGGGGCAATATCCAACCGATCAGCCGCTTGCAAAATCGGGGCGGAATGATTTTCCCGGCAAGGAAACCGCCCACCAGCGCCAGCACGATCGGGAGCAAGGAATAAAAAACACCCATGGCTTAAATGCTCTGCCTCATTCTGGAAAAGTCGATGAGTATAACGCAGCGCTCTCCGTCACCCATTTCATTTTCTTTTCGACGAATGGGCGTCACATAATGGGATACACGCGGATCGTGCACCACGAAGCTCTCGAGAAACTGCGAGAGTTCGAATTCAGCGATGACCTGCTCCTTGGGCACTTCGTGCAGCCCGAGGCCACGCGCTTCCACCGTGCCGATGTAATTGGTGCCGCCCACGGTGCTTTTCGTGCGGCGCATCAGATGGGCGAACGTGAAGGGCTCGCCGTCCTGGTGGAAGCAGTCGGGTGAGCTGATGCCCAGGTCGGACGATGAACCGGACCGGAGCTTCACGAAATGCACGCCGAAGTAGATGGGTGCACGGCGATCGGCCTCCGACCAGAAGGTGTGCGAGAAATCCTTCTTCACCAGATCGCAGAGGAAATCGGTGGCCTTGGCGGCCTCGCTCAGGGCGTGAAAGTACCGGATGTCGGGGTGCTCCGGGTTGTTGCCGCCCTGATCGTAGCCAGACAGGCGGGCGCCCTGGTCGTCCCGCACCGTCGGAATCCAATGGATGTCGGCCTGGTCGGCCCACGGAAGGATGATCCCGTTGCCATACCGCCGGAACCGCTGGACCTGCGCAGGCGCGTAGGGGTCGTGCTCCAGGCCATCGAACTCCTGGTGCAGGATTTTCAGTTCGCCGGGATCGCATTCGATCTCGGGGATGAATTGGCAGTAACCGTGTGTCTTGAGCTGGTGTTGAATCATTTGATCTCTGCATTGAAAAGGCGGCACCGCGGTCGATTCGCGGCGGCAAATGTCGCCTTGCCGCGAGCCGGCCGCCGGCAGCACGCCACATGGAAAGTCCAGCAGCATTCCTGGCACGCAATAAGCCATGCCCGATCCGCATAAGCCCGGAGAAAATCGCGCCTCCGATTTCGCCCCAGGTCGCTTATATTGCCCCTCTGCTGAAACGGCACCCATTCTAATAAGGGAGAGTGAATGAGAGGAATGCAAAAAATGAGATTCAAATGCCAATCATCCTAATTAAATTAGATATTTTTAGCTGTTACCTCATTTGAATAATATGGACAACATTGATCGGAATCTGTTGAGCGCCTTGCACGAAGACGCCAAGACCACCGTGAAAGCGCTCAGCGAGCGGGTCGGCCTGTCCCAGCCCAGTTGCGCCGAACGGATCAAGCGACTGATCGACCAGGGAGTGATCGAGAAATTTTCCATCCAGGTATCGCCCAAGGCCATTGGGTTTCCGATTGCAGCGATCGTGCGGGTCCGCCCGCTGCCCGGAGAGCTATCCCGGGTCGAGCAGGTGATTCGTGAAATCGACGAAGTCGTGCAATGCGACAAGGTCACTGGCGACGACGCATTCTTCTGCCGGCTTTATTTGCGCGACATCGACGCGCTGGACCCTTGCCTGGGCAAGCTCGCGCCGTATGCCACGACGAGCACGTCCATCGTGAAGTCCACGCAGATCGCCAACCGGCTCCTGCCGCTGGAAGACCCCGCCCGCACCCATTGACACCGACAGTGGCGCAGCCGCCGATGGCTGCGATGCCGGCAGGCGTGCCTGGAGACGTGGCTCAGGGGCGGCGCAGGGCGTCCACGGCGTGGCGCAGATCGTCGGCCCAGGCGCGGCGGTCGCGGCCCTGCGCCTGCTCCAACGGGCCGTAGTGCACCACCGCCACCAAGGCGTCTGCGGTCAAGGTGCGCCACAGGGAGCCGACCAGGGTGTCGTCGCCCACATAGTTGGGCGCGGTGGTCGGCGCGCCGGTGGCGCGCTCCACGAAACACAGGCCCACCGGCTGCACGGGGGCGTCGGCGGCCACGGCGGCCTGCAGCAGGTTGGCGTGGAACGGCAGCAGCGCGGTGCCATCGGCCGTGGTGCCTTCGGGAAACACGGCCAGCACCTCGCGGCGCGCCAGCGCTTCCTGCATCAGCCGGACCATGCGCACGGCATCGCGGCGCGAACTGCGCTCCAGGTAGAGCGTGCCGGCCGCCGTGGCGAGCGTGCCCACCAGCGGCCAGCCCTTGACGTCCGACTTGGAGATGAACCGGCAATGCCGCGCGGCATGCATGACGGTGATGTCGAGCCAGGACAGGTGGTTGGCCACCAGCAGCACCGGGCCATGGGGCGCAGGCGTGCCGCGCACGTCGAGGGTGATGCCGGCGTGCACCAGCATTTGCCGCGACCAGGCCTGCACGCGCGCGTGCTGCTCGCTTTCCGGCATGCGGGGAAACCGCAGCGCCACGGTGCCCAGCCCGGTCACCAGATGCACCAGCACGCGCACCAGGCGCCATGCGGCGCGGACCTGGCGCTTCATGCCGCGGGCCCGGTGGCGGCGGTGCGCACGCTCACTCGCTGCCGCGCTCGAAGGCGATCTGCCCGCCCACCAGGGTGCAGCGCACGCGGCCGGGCAGTTCGTAGCCGGAGAACGGCGTGTGCTTGCCCTGACTGCGCAGCGCACCGGCCTCCACGGTCCAGGCCGCGGCGGGATCGACCACGCACAGGTCGGCCACACCGCCTTCCACGATCTGGCCCACGCTGGCCTGCAGCGTGCCCAGGGCGCTGCCGAGCACGCGCGCAGGTTCCGACGTGACGGTGGCCAGCGCACGCGCCAGCGGCACGCCGTGGTCGGCGGACCACTTGAGGGCGATGCCCAGCAGCAGTTCGAGCCCCGTCGCACCGGGTTCGGCCTCGGCGAACGGCAGGGTCTTGGCGTCTTCGTCCACCGGGGTGTGGTCGGACACCAGCGCATCGATGGTGCCGTCGGCCAGCGCGGCCAGGAGGGCGTCGCGGTCGCGCTGCTGGCGCAGCGGCGGCGACAGGCGGGCGCGGCTGTCGAAGAAGCCGATGTCGGTGTCGGTGAGCAGCAGGGAGTTGATGCTCACGTCGCAGGTCACCTTCAGGCCTTCGGCCTTGGCACGGCGCACCAGTTCCACGCCCGCCGCGCTGCTGATGCGGCACAGGTGCACGCGTGCGCCCGTGGTCTTGAGCAGTTCGAAGATGGTGTGCAGCGCGATGGTCTCGGCCGCCACGGGCACGCCCGACAGGCCCAGGCGCGTGGCCAGCGGCCCGCTGGCCGCCACGCCGCGCCCCAGGTGCAGTTCCTGCGGGCGCAGCCACACCGTGTAGCCGAACGTGGCGGCGTACTGCAGCGCGCGCTGCGTGACCTGGGTGCTGGCCAGCGGCACGTCGGCCTGGCCGAAGCCCACGCAGCCGGATTCGGTCAGCTCGGCCATTTCGGTCAGCACCTCGCCGGCCAGGCCGCGGGTGAGCGCGCCCAGGGGGAACAGACGCGCCTGGTGCAGCTTCTCGGCGCGGAACTTGAGCATCTCCACCAGGCCGGGCTCGTCCAGCACGGGGTCGGTGTCGGGCGGGCATACGAGGCTGGTCACGCCGCCGGCCACGGCCGCCGCCATTTCGGATTCGAGCATGCCCTCGTGCTCGTGGCCCGGCTCGCGCAGCCGCGCCGCCAGGTCCACCAGCCCGGGCAGCACGATGCAGCCGGTGGCGTCGATCACGCGGTTGGGCGCGAAGTCGCGGGGCGCCCGCTGCACGGCGATGACCCGCCCCGCGGCCAGCGCGATATCGCCGGTCTGGTCAAGGCCGCTGGCAGGGTCGATCACGCGGCCGTTCTGGATCAGTATCTTCATGGTTTTAAGCAAAAAAGGCCGCCAGCGCAGATATCACTAGGGCATATAGCTATAAATTTCATAGCAGACGATCACGCCTCGTTGCCAGCGACGATCGACATCACCGCCATGCGCACCGCGATGCCGAAGGTGACCTGCGGCAGGATCACGCTCTGCTTGCCGTCCACCACGGCGGAGTCGATCTCCACGCCGCGGTTGATGGGGCCCGGGTGCATGACGATGGCATCGGGCTTGGCCAGCTGCAGCTTCTCGGGCGTGAGACCGAAGCTCTTGAAGTATTCCTGGCTGGACGGCAGCAGCGCGCCGCTCATGCGCTCGTTCTGCAGGCGCAGCATGATGACGACGTCGGCGTCCTTGATGCCCTCCTCCAGCGTGTGGCACACGCGCACGCCCATCTGGGCCATGTCGGTCGGCACCAGCGTGCGCGGGCCCACCACGCGCACCTCGGCGCAGCCGAGCGTGGTCAGGCCGTGGATGTCGGAGCGGGCCACGCGCGAATGCAGCACGTCGCCCACGATGGCCACCGTGAGGTTGCTGAAATCCTTCTTGTAGTGGCGGATGGTGTACATGTCCAGCAGCCCCTGGGTGGGGTGGGCATGCCGGCCATCGCCCGCATTGATGACGTGCACGTGCGGCGCCACGTGCTGCGCGATGAGGTAGGGCGCGCCCGATTCGCTGTGCCGCACCACGAACAGGTCGGCAGCCATCGCCGACAGGTTGGCGATGGTGTCCAGCAGCGACTCGCCCTTGCTGGCCGAGCTGCGCGCGATGTCCAGGTTGATCACATCGGCCGACAGGCGCTTGGCGGCGATCTCGAAGGTAGTGCGGGTGCGCGTGCTGTTTTCGAAGAACAGGTTGAACACGCTCTTGCCGCGCAGCAGCGGCACCTTCTTGACCTCGCGGTCGTTCACCGACACGAAGTTGGCCGCGGTGTCGAGGATGTGAGTGACGATGCTCTTGGGCAGGCCCTCGATGGACAGCAGGTGGATCAGCTCGCCGTTGGCGTTCAGTTGGGGATTGCGCTTGTACAGCACCGTCAGGCCTCTTGGACTTGGAAGTGGAAGGTGCCGGCCTCGGTTCGGGCCAGCGCCAGCGATTGCGTGTCCGGCAGCGCCACGCGGGCGGCGGCGAACTCGGCCTGCACCGGCAGTTCGCGCCCGCCCCGGTCCACCAGCACGGCCAGCCGCACGCTGGCGGGGCGGCCGTAGTCGAACAGTTCGTTGAGCACCGCGCGGATGGTGCGGCCGGTGTAGAGCACGTCGTCCAGCAGCAGGATGTCGGCGCCGTTCACGTCGAAGGGCAGCGCCGTCTGCGCGCTCACCGCCATGCCGCGCTGCGAGAAATCGTCGCGGTGCATGGCCGACGACAGCACGCCCGCCTCGCCCGGCAGGCCCAGGTCCTTTTGCAGCCGCTCGGCCAGCCAGGCACCGCCCGAGGCGATGCCCGCCAGCTGGGTATTGGCGGTGCGCAGGCTGCGCACGCCGCGCAGCAGCTCGCGGTACAGCGCTTCGGCGTCGAGCGCGAGGGTGCCCGGGGTGGGCGGTGGGGACGTGGGGGGCGTGGCACTCATGGAAGATTCCTCAAAAACTGCTCCAGGATGATGCAGGCGGAGGCGGCGTCGGCATCGCGGGCGCCGGTCGAATGCGCCTCGGTGGTGCTGTAGCGCTCGTCCACCTCGAACACCTGCAGGCCGAAGCGCCCGCGCAGCTGGCGAGCGAACTTGAGGGCGCGCGCGGTGTTCTCGTGGCTCGCGCCGTCGGGGTGGTAGGGCACGCCGATGACCAGCGCATCGGGCTGCCATTCGCGGATGCGCTCGGCCACCTGCGCGAAGCGGGCATCGCCTTCGGCGCGGATCGTGGCCTGGGGGGTGGCGGTGCGCAGCAGGCGCGAACCCACGGCGACCCCGGTGCGCTTGAGACCGAAGTCAAGCGCCAGAAAGCTCTGGAAATGCGCGGGGACGGCCAGCGGGGCGGAGGGAGCGGCGGCGGGCGTGCCGCTCATGCATGCCCCGCGTCAGGCGAGAGCATCCAGGACTGCAGCCCCAGCAGGCCCAGGGCGCGGTCGTAGCGCTCGCCCACCGGCGTGTCGAAGATCACCGACAGGTCGGCGCCCACGGTCAGCCAGCTGTTCTCGGCCAGTTCGGATTCGAGCTGCCCCTCGCCCCAGGACGAGTAGCCCAGGGTGACCAGCACCCGGCGCGGGCCAGCGCCGGTGGACAGGGCCTCGAGCACATCCTTGGAGGTCGTCATCTCCAGCCCGCCCGGAATGGTCATGGTGGAGGCATAGGCCGATTCGTCGGTGTCCACGCTGTCGGTCAGCATGGGTTCGTGCAGCACGAAGCCGCGCTCGGTCTGGACCGGGCCGCCCTGGAAGACGGGCTCCTGGGACAGGTCGGCGCGGCGCAGCGACAGATCGACCTTGTCGAACAGCCCCTTGAGGCTGATGTCGGAGGGTTTGTTGATGATGAGGCCGAGCGCACCACGCTCGCTGTGTTCGCACAGGTACACGACGCTGCGGGCAAACGACGCGTCTTCCAGTCCCGGCATGGCGATCAAGAAATGGTGCGTCAGGTTCATGGGCGCAGAATCGGCAGGCATTTGGCAATTTTAACGACGATCATGGAGCACACCTTTTCATCGGGCCTTGTCTGGTTCCGCCGCGACCTGCGCAGCAACGACCACGCCGCCCTGTACCACGCCCTGCGCCAGTGCGCGCAGGTGCATTGCGCGTTCATTTTCGACCGCGAAATCCTCGACGCCCTGCCCCGCGCGGACCGGCGCGTGGAGTTCATCCGCGAATCCCTGGTGGAGCTGGACGAGGCCCTGCGGGCGCTCTCCAAGGACCCGCATGGCGGCCTGATCGTGCGCCACGCCATCGCCCACCAGGACATTCCCGCGCTCGCCCAGGCACTGGACGTGCAGGTGGTGTTCGCCAACCACGACGACGAGCCGCTCGCGCTCGAACGCGATGCACGCGTGCGCGGCGCCCTGGATGGCATGGGCAAGCGCCTGCTCACCTTCAAGGACCACAGCATCTTCGAGCGCGCCGAGGTGCTGACTCAGTCGGGCACGCCGTACACCGTGTTCACGCCCTACAAGAATGCCTGGCTGCGCAAGGCCGACGATTTCTACCTGAGCTCCTACCCCGTCGAGCGCCACGCCGCCCGGCTGGCCCCCAGGCCTGCGGGCCTGCGCCGCGGGGTGCCGTCGCTGCAGTCGCTGGGGTTCGAGCCCACGGGCCTGAAGTCGCTGCACCTGCCCACGGGCATGCAGGGCGCGCAGGCCCTGTTCGAGGACTTCCTCGGCCGCATCGACCACTACGGCGAGGCCCGCGACTTCCCGGCGGTGAAGGGCCCCAGCTACCTGAGCGTGCACCTGCGCTTCGGCACGCTTTCGCCCCGGGTGGCCGCACGCGCGGCGCACGAACGCAGCCGCAAAGGCAGCGCCGGGGCCGCCACCTGGCTGAGCGAGCTGATCTGGCGCGACTTCTACTTCCAGATCCTCGCCCACCACCCCCACGTGGCGGGCGCCAGCTTCAAGCCGGTCTACGATGCGATCGAATGGGAAAGCGGCGCCCACGCCAAAGCCCTGTTCGCCGCGTGGTGCGAGGGCCGCACGGGCTACCCGCTGGTCGATGCCGCCATGGCGCAGATCAACCAGACGGGCTACATGCACAACCGCCTGCGCATGGTGGTGGCCAGCTTTCTCACCAAGGACCTGGGGCTCGACTGGCGCTGGGGCGAGCGCTACTTTGCCGAGAAGCTGAACGACTTCGACCTGTCGGCCAACAACGGCGGCTGGCAATGGGCCAGCTCCAGCGGCTGCGACGCCCAGCCCTACTTTCGCATCTTCAACCCCGTGAGCCAGAGCGAGAAGTTCGATCGGGACGGCCAATTCATCCGCCGCTATCTGCCGCAACTGGCGGGCCTGCAGGGCAAGGCGCTGCATGCGCCCTGGACGGCGGCCCCCCTGGAGCTGCAGGCGGCGGGCGTGGTGCTGGGCAAGGACTACCCCCGCCCGGTGGTGGACCATGACGAGGCGCGGCAACGCACGCTCGCGCGGTACGGGGTGGTCAAGGCCGCAAAGGACTGACCCGGCGGCGGCGACTGGCGGCGCGATGGCCTTGGCGGGACAGCGCGCAACCATGCCGACAGCCACCTTGATATGGTGCGGCCGGCCCGCTGGATGAAAAGAAAAAGGGCCGCTCGGAAGCGGCCCTCATGGCGGTGGCAGCAGGGTGGCTCAGGCCACGGCGGCTTCGGCGGCTGCCCGCGCGTAGTGCTGCACCAGGCTCAGCAGTTCCTCGTCCGAATACGGCTTGCCCAGGTAGTGGTTCACCCCCAGTTCGGCCGCATGCTCGCGGTGCTTTTGCGCGATGCGCGAGGTGATCATGATGATCGGCAGGTCGCGCAGCACCGCATCGGCACGGATGTTCCGGGCCAAGTCGAAACCATCCATGCGCGGCATTTCGATGTCGGACAGCACGACGGTCGGGCGCTCTTCCTGCAGCCGCTCCAGGGCCTGCAGGCCATCGGCCGCCAGCACGACGCGGTAGCCTTCGCGCTGCAGCAGGCGCTGCGTGACGCGGCGCACCGTGATCGAATCGTCCACCACCAGCACCAGGGGCACCTGGCTGGCCGCCGACAGCGCAGGCACCGCCGCCTTGCGCTCGCCATCGCCGCCGCCTTGCGCTTCGGCACCGCCGGCCGGCGCCGACAGCGCTGCCAGCTGGGCCCGCACCTGGTCGCCGTACACCGTGGACAACGCCACCGGGTTGTAGATCAGCACGACGGCACCGGAGGCCAGCACCGACATGCCCGCCAGACCTGGCAGGCGCGACAGCTGCGGCCCGAGGTTCTTCACCACCACTTCCTGGTTGCCCAGCACTTCGTCCACGTGCACCGCGATGCGCTGCGACGCGCTGCGCAGCACCACCACCGGACGGGTCTTGCCCGAGG
This sequence comes from Acidovorax sp. KNOB132, assembly GCF_057541515.1. Taxonomy (NCBI): domain Bacteria; kingdom Pseudomonadati; phylum Pseudomonadota; class Betaproteobacteria; order Burkholderiales; family Comamonadaceae; genus Acidovorax; species Acidovorax sp. KNOB132. The sequence continues at coordinate 12,416 of NZ_BAAJYT010000042.1, read as the reverse complement.
TCTCGCTGCTGCGCTGCGAAGACTGCAGCAAGGCACCCGCCCAGAAGAAGGGCAAGGCCTCCACGCCGTCCTCGAACGCACCTTGCTGGTAGGCGGCATCCAGCTCGCTGGCGGTCGTGCGGCGCACGATCTCCACCAGGTTGGCCGGCACGCCGATGGTCAGGTCACCCGCGCGCAGCATCACCACCTGCGTCACGGCCGTGGTGAGCGGCAGCACCATGCGGAAGGAGGTGCCCTGCCCCGCCGTGGTGTGGGTCTCGATGCGGCCGCCCAGGGCGTTGACTTCGGCCCGGACGACGTCCATGCCGATGCCCCGCCCGGACAGGCCGGTGATCTCGTTCGCCGTCGAGAAGCCCGGCGTGAAAATCAGGTTGGCGGCATCGGCCGTGCTCAGCTCGGCGTCCGCAGGGATCAGCCCCTGGTCCACGGCCTTGGCCCGGATGCGGTCGATGTTCAGGCCCGCGCCGTCGTCGCGGAACTCGACCGAGACGTCGTTGCCTTCCTGGTGCAGGTCCACCGTGATGGTGCCCGACGCCGGCTTGCCCGCGGCCGTCCGGACCTCGGGGGCCTCGATGCCGTGGGCCACGCAATTGCGCAGCAGGTGTTCGAAGGCGGGCGTCATGCGGTCCAGCACGCCCCGGTCCATCTCGATGGAGCCGCCGGAGATGTCCAGCTTGATCTGCTTGCCGGTCTCCTTGGACGCCTGGCGCACCACGGCGTACAGGCGCTCGGAAATGCCTTCGAACTCCACCATGCGGGTGCGCAGCAGGTCGCGCTGCAGTTCGCGGGCCTGGCGGCCCTGGGCGATCAGATCGTCTTCCGCGCCTTCCATGGAGCGCTGCAGGTTGCGCTGCACCGTGGCCACGTCGTTCACCGACTCGGCCATCATGCGCGTCAGTTCCTGCACCCGCGTGAAGCGGTCGAACTCGAGCGGATCGAAGCCTGCGGCCGAATCCTTGGACAGCGCCAGGCGCGACTGCATCTGCGACTCCGCCTGCACCTCGATGTCGCGAAGCTGCTGGCGCAGGCGATCCAGGTTGCCCGACAGATCGGCCAGCGAACCCTTCATCTGCCCCAGGCGCACATCCAGGCGCGAACGGGCGATCATCACCTCGCCCGCCTGGTTGACCAGCCGGTCGAGCAACTGGGCACGCACGCGCACCGACTGGCTCGACACGGGCCGCACGGCGGTGAGCTGCGAGGCCGCCGGCAGGCGCACCGCGGGCAGCTTCTGCAGCACCGGTGCCTCGGGGGCCTCAGCCGAGGCCGGCACCGATGGCGGCGAATCCTGCCGCTCGGAGGCGGGCACCGGAGCCACGGCCACGGGCTCGACCAGGCCTTGCGAGCCGATCTTGCGCAGCGCATCGAAGCTGGCCTGCAGGCCGTCGAAGCTGGCCAGCAGGGGCTCGATCAGCTCCGCCTTGGGATCTTCGACGTCGATCTGCTCGACGGCCGACTCCAGGCGGTGGGCCATCTCGCCCAGGCGCATGGCACCGGCCAGCCGCGAGCTGCCCTTGAGGGTGTGCAGGGCGCGCAGCAGTTCGCTGCGGGCGCCCAGGTTCTCGGGACGGGCGGCCCACTGCCGCAGCGCGGCACCCAGCACCGGCAGCAACTCGATTGCCTCTTCCTCGAAGATGGGAAACAGGTCCGGGTCGATGACGTCCAGCGCGTCGATGTCGTCGTCGATATCGGACGATTGCGCCACCGCATGGGCGATGGCCGCGTCCACCTCGTCGTCGTACGGGTTGGACACCACGACCGACAACGCAGGCGCCACGTAGCCCCGGGCCACCGGTGCGGGCACGTCTTCGGGCTCGGACGGGGCCTCTGAGGAATCCGTCTGGGCCTCTTGCACCGGTTGCGGCGAAGTCTCTTCGCCCGGCACGTCGGCTTCGGCGGTCTCCTCGACCGACGGCACCTGCACGGGTTCGGCAGCCAGTGCTTCGGGCGGGGGCAGTTCCTGCAAGGCCTGCGCAGGCTCGTCGGCCAGGGCTTCGCTCTCGCTTTCCAGCGCAGCCAGGCCGCTGCCGACCTCGGTCTGCAAAATCTCGCGCAGCTCGGCCAGCACCTGCTGGTTCGGCTCTTTCAGGAAGCCTGCGGCGAACTGGTGCAGCAGGCGGCGGATGTCGTCGGCCGCCGCCAGGAACACACGGGCCTGGTCGGCCGTGCCCTCCCCGCGCAGCTGCACGTGCTGCAGCGCATGCTCCAGGGCGCGCGCCATTTCCGACAGGGCATGGAAGCCCACGGTGGCCGAGCTGCCGGCCAGCGAATGCGCCAGGGCCACGGCCGTGTCGGGCAACGGTTCGTGCAGTTCCAACGCCCATTCCTGCAGGCAGGTGGCCAGGCGGCGCGACCATTCGTCGGCCTCGTTGAGGTACACGTTGTACAGCGGGATGCCGATGCGCAAGGTCTCGATGACCTTCACCGCCTCGTCCTGCGCGGCCGCTTCGGCGTCGGCGTCGGCCACCGGTTCGGCCGGCACGTCCTCGACCCCATCCTCCATGGCCTCCACAACCTCGACCATGTCCCGCACGGAGGCCATTTCGGGCTCGGGCTCGGCCTGTGGTTCTGGCTCGGTTGCCAGATCGTCCTGGTGGGCGGCGGCGTCCAGCAACACACCTGCCGCGTCGGACTCCAGTTCGGGCATTTCCAGCAGAGAGTCATCCAAGGCCAGCTCAGGCAAGGCCTCGGCCGCCAGGTCTTCGGGCAGGTCCAGTGCCAGATCGGCCAGCTCGGCCTGCGACAGTTCAGACAGCGCCGCAGGTTCTGCCGCGTCCACCAGCACATCGTCGAGCGAAGGCAGCGGCACGTCCTGCACCGGCTCCTGCGCAGGGGCCTCGGAGACCGGGGGCAATTCTTCCGCCAGGGCCTCGGCGAACACCGAAAAGTCGATGTCTTCGGCCATTTCGGGCGCGGCGGCTGCGCAGGCTCTTGCGGCGCTGGTTCGGCACCGGCCAGTTCCGGCATTTCGGTGTCTGCGAAGTCGAGCATCGGCGGCTCGTCTTCGAGGATCAGGTCGAACTCATGGGCCGGCACGGATGCCGTCGCGGGTTCGACGGCCTCGGCGGCCTCGATGGTCTCGGCAGCAGCGGGGGTGGCCTGCAACTCCGGCGTTTCGGCAGGCAGATCGATCTCGGGCAAGGGCTCCGGCAGGTCCTCGGCCACGGTCGGCACCGGCTCGGCCACCGCTTCGGCCACGGCGCCACCGGCCGAGGGCACGGCCAACGGCAGGAAGGTGCCGGTGTCGCGCATGGCTTCGGCCGATGCGTTGAACGCCCGGGGGTGCCAGGCCGATGCATCGCCCGCGGCAATGTCGTCCGCCCAGGCGCCGAAGGCCCGCAAGGCCTCGCCGGACAGCTGCAGCAGGGCCGGGGGCATGGGCTTTTGCTCCGCCAGCCAGGCGTTGAGCACCTGCTCCATCGACCAGGCCGCTTCGCCGAAAGCATCCAGGCCGACCATGCGCGAGCTGCCTTTGAGCGTGTGGAACGCGCGCCGCAGCGTGGTCTGCTCGCTCAGGTCGGGCGGCTTGGCCGTCAGGGCGTCGACCGCGGCCAGGCCGTTGGCCACCACTTCGCGCGCTTCTTCCAGGAAGATGTCGAGCAGTTCGTCTTCCTCATCGTCCTGCGTGGCATCGGCAGCCGCCACGGGGGCCGGTGCGGGCGCGCAGGCGCGGGGGGAAGGCTCTCCACGGGCTCGATGGCGGCCGGAGGGGCCTCGGCCAGCGCCGCTGCGGAGGAAGGCAACTCCAGCACTTCTTCCAGCGTCGGGGCCAGTTCACCCAGCGACTCCTGCACCACCTTGGGCGCGGGCTCCACGCGGGGAACGATTTCGGGCGCGACCACGGGGCCGCGCTCTTCGACCTTGGCGTTCACTTCTTCGGGCGCATCGGTGGCACGGCCACGGGCGCGGCCCATGAGAATGCGCAGTTCGCCCAGCTCTTCGTCATAGACGAACAGCTTGCGCGCCATGGTGCGCTGGTAGCTCAGCATGTCGATCAGGAAACCCAGGGCCCCCAGGCTGCTGCCCAGCTTCTCGAACACCTGCTGGCGCTCGGCTGCAGGAACCTGACCGATCAGCAGACGCTCCACGGTGTCGCGCATGCGCAGCACTGCCAAAGATGCCTGGTCCAGGCCCAGCACCGACAGCACGCCGCGCATCTGCGCCAGGCGACCCGGCACGGGCGCCAGCGTGGACAGGTCGTCCGGGTTGCGGAAATACTGGTCCAGGGCCTTTTCGGCCTCGCCGAGCGTGGACCGGAGCTCATCCACCACGCTGCCCATCGTCTGGTGGTCGCTGACGCGGCGGTACAGCTCTTCCATCCAGGGCTCGAGGGGGGCCGATTCGCCGCCCGCGGCCACGTTGTCCAGGCGCTCCGCCAGACGCGCGGCGCGGTCCGTCATGTATTCGTGCGCGGAGTCCAGTTCTTCGAACGTGGCCTGCAGGTACAGCACCGCCGTCGCCACTTCCATGGCCAGGGCCGGCGACGGGGGCTCTCCGGAGCGGGTGGTCACCTCCACGGCGCGGGTCAGCGCCTTGGCGAGGCTGTCGCTGCCCGGATGCAGCTTGGACAGCGAATCGCACACCAGGCTGAACTGGTCGGTGGCCGGCTTGAGCTTGTTTCGGTCGCCCCCTGCGAGGGCCGACCAGGTTTCGGTGGCGGCCGACATGCGCTTGCGCGCCTGGGCCAGGAGCGCCGGATCGAACAGCCCGAACCGGGGGGTTTCGTAATCGACGGCCTTGAACCGGTCCAGGCCGAATGCCTGGCGCACGGCCTGCAGCGCCGATCCATCGCCCGCGGGTTCGTTGGCCGCCAGCGGCCGCGCCTGGGAGCAGAAAAAGAGCAGGTCCTGCACCAGCCGGTCGGCAATGGTCGGATCGCCCTTGGCCAGGGTGGCATATTGCATGAGCACGCGGGAGGCCACGCGCTTCACGTACAGATCGGGGTTGAGCCGCCCCTTGGACAGCGCCTCGAAGAAGCCCGCGCAGATCTTCCAGAACGCGCGCGACTGGCGGTCCGACTGCGATGCCACGAAGGCCAGGCAGATGTCGCGCAGATCGCCTGCCGCGGTCAGGTCGCCCGTCTTGACGATGCGCAGCACGGCCGAGTCGAGCCGCGCACGCGCCTCGGGGCCGTAGTCGAGCGGCGGCACGGACACGGCGAAGTCGGGCTCGCGAAAGCGCCGCTCCACCGGCCACAGGTCGGCCGGGTGCACACGTTCCGCACCCGCCAGCGCCTGGGCATCGCGGTATTGGGGAAACAGCGCCACCGGGGAGACGGATTTGCCCGCCAGCACGCTTTCCAGGTATTCGACCAGCGCGAAGCTCGCGCGCTCGATCACGCCGGCGGCTTCGTCGCTGCACAGTTCGGGCCGGTGCACGAACTTCTGCACCGCCGCTTCCATGGCACGCAGCACGAGTGCAGGCGGGCCCATGCCCACCATCTCCAGCGCGCCGCTGGCCTGGTGCAATTGCTGCCGCGCGATGCGCAACGTGCCGGCGTCGAGCGACGCCAGATCGGATTCACGCGCTAGTTCGGCGTCGCGTACGAATCGGCGCATGGCCTTGACGGCGCCGTCGAGGGACTTGCGCAACTCATCGAGCACCCAAGCAAGAGGACCCAGGTCCTGCTCACCCTGGGTCCAGTCTGCGGCGGGTGCGTTTGCGGCGTCAGTAGATGACATGGATTCGTCCCCGGCTCCGCGAGCCAGTTCGTTGATGGGTCCGCGCGTCAGGCGATCTTGAAACGTGCAACCGACTGGCGCAGTTCTTCAGCCATGTGCGACAGCTCGCGCACCTGCTGGGCCGTCGTGCGGGTGCCTTCGCCGGTCTGTTCGGTCACCGCAAAAATGTGCTGGATGTTGTCGGCCACTTCGTTGGCCAGTTCGGCTTCGCGGGACGTGGAGGACGAAATCTGCTCGATCAGGTCGGCCAGGCGGCGCGACACGCGATCGATCTCGGTCAGGGCCGTACCGGCGCTGTCGGACAGTCGGGCCCCTTCCACCACACCCTGCGTGGAACGCTCCATGGCGGCCACGGCATCCTGCGTGTCGGTCTGAATGGCCTTCACCAGCGCCGAGATCTGGCGCGTGGCATCGGCGGAACGCTCGGCCAGCCGCTGCACTTCTTCCGCCACCACCGAGAAGCCGCGACCGGCTTCACCGGCCGATGCGGCCTGGATGGCGGCGTTCAGTGCCAGCACGTTCGTCTGCTCGGTAATGTCGGAAATCAGCTCGGTGATTTCGCCGATCTCCTGCGACGATTCGCCCAGGCGCTTGATGCGCTTGGAGGTGTCCTGGATCTGGTCGCGGATGGAGTTCATACCGCCGATGGCGTTCTGCACGGCCTGCAGGCCGGAATCGGCCGCTTGCAGCGACTGGCGCGCCACCGATGCGGATTCCTGCGCCTGCGTGGACACTTCATTGATTCGGCTCGCCATGTCGAGCACCGAGCGGCCGGTTTCGCGAATTTCGCGCAGCTGCTCGGTCGAAGCGGCCAGCAGCTCGGTCGAGGTGCTGTCCACCTGGGACGTTGTCTGTGCCACGCGGGTGGCCGTGTTCTGCACGCTGCCCACCAGCTGGCGCAACTCTTCCACCGTGTAGTTCACCGAGTCGGCAATGGCGCCGGTGATGTCTTCCGTCACGGTGGCTTCCTGGGTCAGATCGCCTTCGGCGACCGACTGCAGCTCGTTCATCAAACGCAAAATGGCGGCCTGGTTGGCGTCGTTCACGCGCTTGGCTTCCTGCTCCTGGCGGCGGGCGTCCTTTTGCTGCGATTCGGCAGAGGCCTGGCGCGAACGGCTGTCCATCAGCTGGACGCGCGAGATGCCGATACCGCACAGCAGCACGAACAGGCCGGCAATGGCCAGCGCAGCGAACTGGCCGGCGCCCAGGCCCGTCTGGGACGACAGCTTGGTCTGCAGGCCTTCCAGCTGGCGGCGCAGGGGTTCGCTGTCGGCGATGATGGCGGACTGCGCTTCACGGGCGGACACCAGGCCTTGCAGGTTGCCCAGAATGGCGCTGGCTTGCGAACGCGTCTGTTCGTAGAGCTTGATCAGGCTTTCCAGTTGCTCGCGGGTCTGAGCATCCCGGGTGGCGGCCAGGCGCAGGTCGGCGCTGCCGTCCAGCATGCCCTGGGCGATTTCCTTGAACGAGTTCAAGTCCTTGCCCAGCAGGAACACGGCCTCGGGGCTCACGCCTTCGGTGGTCTGGAATTCGTTGGCGGACTTGCCGATGCGCTGGGTCAGCATCACCAGCTGGCCGGCGGCGGAGATTTCAGCGGCCGGGGCGTTCTGCTGCAGCTTGAGCGAGGAGATCGTTTCAGCGATTTCCAGCAGATCGGACGACTGGCGATTGATGGTGCGAAGCGCGTCGCCCACCTGCGTCAGGATCTTCTGCTGGCCCATCACCACGCTGGCGTTGCGCTCGGCGCGCTCCATCAGCGGCGTCACGGCCTCCAGGTCGGGCTTGAAGGTCTCGCCCAGCGCCTGCACGTTGCGTTCGTTGTCGCCGCTGTTCAATGCGCGCACGTCGCGTGCCAGCGAGCCCGAGCTCTCCATCACGTCCGGGAAGGCCTGCGGGCTGCCCACCAGCGCCTGCGAAACGGATTTGGCCAGGCGTTGCGACTGCATCAGCGACTGGCCGGTCGCGGCCAGTTGCTGCGCGGAGCGGTCGGCCTGCTGCAGCACCCAGCCGGCGATGGCCGCCAGCACGATCACGCCGATGGCCAGCAGCATCAGCAGGCGCCGCTGGTGGCTGGCGGCCGTGGCCCGGCCCAGCAGGGGCAGCGAGATCAGGTCTTCGTCGGCGACCTCGCCCTCTGCGAACTGCGAGATCGCAGAAGGGTCACCCTGCACGCTGTTCATGGCGTCCGCCTGGTAGGAGTCACGCAGCGAGGATGCGTCGGACGTCAACGGATCCAGCCCGGCATCCGCTCCCGAAAGCCCTGGGTTGGCATCCGGCTCGGCGGGCTTGCGGTTGAACATTTTTGCAAATGGGTTGACGACGGACATGGTGCGGCCTTACAGAAAAACTCAAGCACTGATGCTGAGGAAAGCGGGGTGTTGGGACAGGGCTTGCAGGTTGAGCTCCTGCCATTGGACTCCCTGGGAATCCAGATACGTGGTGCCGTAGAACGGGGGCGCATCTTCGGCGGGGGGCTCGGAGGAAACGAAGGCTTCCGTGCCGCGCAGGCCGGCCAGGCGATCGACCAGCAGCGCGGCGTTCACATCGAGCACCGCATTGAAAGCCAGCAGGCTGGCATCGGCCAGCGCCTGCTCGGTGCGGCTGGATGGCAAACCGAGCAGACCTGCCAGATCGACCACGCCGATCAGGGAGCCGCGCAAATTGGCCACACCGAGGAACCAGGCATGGGTATAGGGCACGGTCTGCACGCCCGCCCAGGGAAAGATCTCTCCCGACTGGCCCAGCGGCAGCAGGAAACGGCGCCCCGCCGACTCGACGGCCAGCCAGGACGAAACAGACACACCCTCGCCCCGCGCCGCCTGCAGGCGGGCTGCAAGGCGGGTCTGGAGCTCTCTCAGCGCTTCACGGTTGGCCATGGACGGTCCGGGCGCTTTTAGTTCAGTGCGTCGATCTTGGCTTGCAACTCGGCAGGATCCACCGGCTTGGTGATGTAGCCGCGAGCGCCCTGGCGCATGCCCCACACCCGGTCGGTCTCCTGGTTCTTGCTGGTGCACATGATGATCGGCACGTCGGCGAACTGGGGGTCGCGGGTGATGGCGCGCGTGAGCTGGAAGCCGTTCTGGCCCGGCATCACGACGTCCATGAGGATCAGGTCGGGTTTTTCTTCCGCGAGGCGGCGGAAGGCTTCTTCGGCATTTTCCGCGGTGCGGACCTGCATGCCCTTTTTTTTGCAGCAAGTCGGTCAGAAACATCAACTCGGTCTTCGAGTCGTCAACGACCAGTACTTTCTGGATAGGCATTACATCGCTCCTTGTTGGGCATTACCGAACTGCTGAACCGCTTTCAGCAGCTGGTCTTTGGTAAATGGTTTGGTGAGATATTCCTGGCACCCCACCATGCGTCCACGCGCCTTGTCGAAAACGCCATCCTTGGAGGAGAGCATCACGACGGGCGTGTCGGCAAAGCGCGCGTTGCGCTTGATGATGGCGCAGGTCTGATAGCCGTCCAGCTTGGGCATCAGGATGTCGCAGAAGATCAGTTGGGGCTGGTAGTCGTTGACCTTGGCCAAGGCATCGAAGCCATCGTCGGCGAGCAGCACTTCGTGGCCACCCTGCTTGAGGAAGATTTCTGCGCTGCGGCGGATGGTATTGCTGTCATCCACGACGAGCACCTTGAAGGATGCGCCTGTTGTAGTCAATTTCGTCACCGCTCCTGAAGGGGGAATAACAACGCTGGCAGGAGCCGCGCCTCAGATCTGGACCATTTCGAAGTCTTCCTTGCGAGCGCCACACTCCGGACAGGTCCAATTCATGGGCACCTGATCCCACGGCGTATTGGGCGCTATTCCGTGCTCAGGAGAACCTGTTGCCTCGTCATATATCCAACCGCAAATCAAGCACATCCAGGTTTTAGGGTCCGTCACAGCTTAAATGGCCTTCACATAGAATGCAACGATTGTATCCAAGCATCTCAACGGGAAGGCAGTTTCCGTGCCAACCGTTACGCTGGTGCGGCGCCATGACCACAGATTCCCCCCTCCCCCCAGACCTCTCCCCATCCCCCGATGAAGCCGACGACGACGGCGCCACCCCCGCCTGCGTGATGGTGTTCAACGCCAACGACCCGAGCGGAGCCGGCGGGCTGACGGCGGACATCGCCACCATCGCCTCCGTGGGCGGCCACCCGATCGCGGTGGCCACGGGCGCCTACATCCGCGACACGGCCGAGATCTTCGACCACTACGCCTTCGACGATGAGGCGGTGGCCGAGCAGGCGCGCACCGTGCTGGAGGACCTCACCGTGCAGGCCATCAAGGTGGGCTTCGCGGGCAGCCCCGAGAACCTGAGCGCCATCGCATCCATTGCGTCCGACTACGACGACGTGCCCGTGATCGCCTACATGCCCAATCTGTCCTGGTGGCGGGACGACCTCATCGACCAGTACCTGGACGCCTTTCAGGAACTGCTGCTGCCGCAGGTCTCGCTGTTGGTAGGAAACCACAGCACCCTGTGGCGCTGGCTGCTCCCGGACTGGACCAGCGAGAAAAAGCCCTCCGCGCGCGACTTGGCCATGGCCGCGTCCGAACTGGGCGTGCCTTATGTATTGGTGACCGGCATTCCCGCGCCCGAGCAGTTCGTGGAGAACGTGCTCGCCTCGCCGCAGACGGTGCTGGGCAGCGGCAAGTTCGAACTGTTCGAGGCCACCTTCGCCGGTGCCGGCGACACGCTCTCGGCTGCCCTGACGGCGCTGGTCGCCAGCGGCAACGACCTGGGCGAGGCCACGAGCGAGGCGCTCGCCTACCTGGACCGCTGCCTGGACGCCGGCTTTCGCCCGGGCATGGGCCACATCATCCCCGACCGCATGTTCTGGGCGCAGCCCGACGACGACGAGGATGACGAAGACGGCGAGCCCACCCCCGACCCCACCGCCATCGACGGCTTCGTGATGCCACCCCATGACACCCAGCACTGACCTCAACCTCTCCCTGTTCGAACGCGCCAAGGCGCTCATCCCCGGCGGCGTGAATTCGCCCGTGCGGGCCTTCAAGGCCGTGGGCGGCACGCCGCGCTTCGTGCAGCGTGCGCAAGGCGCCTACTTCTGGGACGCCAACGGCCAGCGCTTCATCGACTACATCGGCTCCTGGGGGCCGATGATCCTGGGCCACGGCCACCCGGCCGTGCTCGAGGCGGTGCAGAAGGCGGCGGTCGAGGGCTTCAGCTTCGGCGCCCCGACCGAGCGCGAGGTCGAACTGGCCGAGGCCATCATCGCGCACGTGCCCTCGATGGAGATGATCCGCCTCGTCAGCTCGGGCACCGAGGCCGGCATGAGCGCCATCCGCCTGGCGCGCGGCGCCACGGGCCGCAGCAAGATCATCAAGTTCAACGGCTGCTACCACGGCCATGCCGATGCCCTGCTGGTGAAGGCCGGCTCGGGCCTGGCCACGTTCGGCCATGCCACGAGCGCGGGCGTGCCGCCCGAGGTGGTGCAGCACACCCTGGTGCTCGAATACAACGACATCGCGCAGCTGGAGGAGGCCTTCGCCCTGCATGGCCGGGACCTGGCCTGCCTGATGATCGAGCCGATCGCCGGCAACATGAACTTCGTGCGCGCCAGCGTGCCGTTCATGCAGCGCTGCCGCGAGCTGTGCACGCAGTACGGCGCGCTGCTGGTGTTCGATGAGGTCATGACCGGTTTCCGCGTGGCGCTGGGCAGCGCCCAAAGCCTGTACGCCCGCAGCATCCCCGGCTTCCGGCCCGACCTCACGGTGCTGGGCAAGGTGATCGGCGGCGGCATGCCGCTGGCGGCGTTCGGCGGGCCCCGCGCGATCATGGAGCACCTGGCGCCGCTCGGGCCCGTGTACCAGGCCGGCACGCTGTCGGGCAACCCCGTGGCGACGGCCTGCGGCCTAGCCACGCTGCGCGAGATCGCCCGGCCGGGCTTCTACGACGTCCTGGGCGCACGCACCCGCTCGCTGGTCGAAGGCCTGGCGCAGGCCGCGCAGGCGGAAGGCGTGCCGTTCAGCGCCGACAGCGAAGGCGGCATGTTCGGCTTCTTCCTGCTGCCCGAGCTGCCGCAGAACTACCCCACGGTGATGGCGACGGACGGCGCGCGCTTCAACACGCTGTTCCATGGCTTGCTGGACCGCGGCGTGTACATCGCCCCGGCGCTGTACGAAGCCGGCTTCGTGAGCAGCGCGCACACCGCGCAGGACATCGACGAGACCGTGGCGATCGCACGCGACGTGTTCCGCACGCTCGCCGCCCGCTAGGGATCGAGCCGCCCGCGGGGCCGATCGCGGCCCAGCCGCGGCGCTTCGGGTGGTGCGGCGCCGCTTCGCGCGGCGGCCCTGCAAAGCAGGCGCGCGGCGCACAGTGTTCGCGAAGCCACGCATGTTGCGTGGCACTTTGACCGACGGTCCGTTCCGCCGGGATCGCGAGCACCCATGAGCCCCATCGACCTTCTTTCTTCCTTCAGTGCCTGGAACACCCACCGCAAGGCCCAGGTCCAGTCCGGAAATTCCCCGTCCTCCGCCTCGGGCACCGACAGCCAGACGCTGCAGAAAGCCATCGAGTCCCTGCTCAAGGGGTTCCTGGAAAAGCTGATCAAGGAATTGACCGGCCAGCAGGGGTCCGGTTCATCCGGCAGCTCCGGCGGCGGTTCGCCGTCCCCTTCGCCGGCGCCATCTGCGGCCCCGTCTGCATCGCCCTCGCCCGCCGCCGCGCCTTCTTCGGGACCGTCGCCCGGCGCGGCCACGCCAACGCCAACGCCAACGCC
>NZ_BAAJYT010000041.1:0-25903 GCF_057541515.1 Acidovorax sp. KNOB132 | reverse complement strand
GCTTTGTCCGACAGGGCCTTGGAGTTCTTTTGGAACGCATGGCCATGTTGGAGATGACAGCGTTCTTACCTTGCTGTTCGCTCAGTTCGGCTTGCAGGGCGTCATGGCGTTCTGGTTGTCTTGCTGCTGTTGCATGCGGCCCATCAGGGCACGGGTATCGCCATCGGCTTTGTTCGTCGACATGATTGGACTCCTTGAAAAGTTGAACGTTGGAAAAGAGAAAGTGCAGCACCATGAGCGCCTGGGCCCATGGCGCGATGCCGCTTTAGCCCGCGCCTTGCGCTTGCTTGTCCGACAGGGCCTTGGAGTTCTTTTGGAACGCATCGGCCATGTTGGAGATGACAGCGTTCTTACCTTGCTGTTCGCTCAGTTCGGCTTGCAGGGCCGTCATGGCGTTCTGGTTGTCTTGCTGCTGTTGCATGCGGCCCATCAGGGCACGGGTATCGCCATCTGCTTTGTTCGTGGACATGTTTGAATCCCAGGTGAAGTGCGGAACATTCCGCGTTGCTGAAGGCCACACCGCGCGGCCTCCATTCGGTGAGGCATGACGGCCGGATGCCGCCGTGCCAATTTCGGTTCAGTGCAGGGAGGCCCCCCGGCCTTGCTGGCCCACGTACTTCAGCACTCCGAAGGCGGCTTCGCGCACCTCCTGGTCTGCGTGGGTGGCCAGCACGTTGTCGATCCAGTAGCGCCACCCCCTGTCGCCGCCAAAGAGCATCGCGACGGCCATGGCGATCTTGTTCTCGCCGTTCTGAGGCTCTTCCTCGATGCGCGCTGCGAGGGCCTCCCGCGCTTCGCCCAGCTGGCCGGCCATCGCCATGGCGACGGTGCGGTACAGCGAATAGCCGTGGGTGTCTTCGAGCGTCATCTCGACGGTGGAGTGGATGGTTTGCGCGTCTTCGCCCACCCGGTAGATCGTGCCCAGCAAGCCCACGGTCATGAGATTGCGGTAGATCACCGGATATGCGCTCTTGGCCGCGGTGGGTGCTTCGAGGACCAGCATGGAGGGGCTCCTTGTGTCTCAGACGGCCAGGGTGGTGCCGTGCAGGGTTTCCCAGATCCGCTGGATCACGCGCTGCGATGCGTAGAACGCCTGGATCAGCTGCGTGACGAGCTGGCGCTCGGCGTCCACCTGGGTGGACTTCAGCATGGCGCTGCTCTCATCCGCGATCTCCGCGAAGTAGCGGATCATGGCCCGCGCACGGTCGCCACTCTTGTCCTCGGTGAGCGCCTGGTCCAGGTTGGCGAGGTCGCTGAAGATGATGGATTCGTTGGAAGCAGTCATGGTGTTGGCGTTCGTTGGGTGAAGGGTTAACGGGAAACCGACCAGTCGTTGGCGGCCAGGCTCTCTGCATTCGGTGGCGAGAGGTGTTTCACGCCGTCGCGTGTCTGTACGTACTGCAGGTCCCCTGCGTTCATCAGCGCGCTCATGCGCTTGACGCCTGCAGGGGGAAGTTCTGCCGCGCTCACGTCGATCCGCTTGACCAGCGGTGCCAGGTCGGACGCGATGCGCGTGGCGCTGTCCTTGAGCGCCGACAGGTTCTGTGTGTCTCCGGTGACGTTGAAGCGCCCTTCGCCCAGGTGATGGACGCGAATGCCCGGGCGTGCAATCGCGTCGGCGATGCTTTGCTCCACTTCGTTGCTCGTCGCATAGGCGTGCACGATGCGTTCCGATTTGAAAGGCGCCAGCAGTTGGCGAACGGTGTCCGCATCCGAAGCTTCGGCCAGCAGGCCGCGCACGACGACGCCATCCGCCTGGGCCACCACCTCCAGCCCGGAGACCGGAGCTGTCGCCAGGGCGCGCTGAACCCGCACCAGGAGCGGTTCCTTGGGCACCGCCTCGCGGGCAACGGAGTCGGTGGCGGGGCGATCCTTCTTGGAGGGGGTCAACGGCGCGACGGCCGCGCTCAACGCCGCAGTCATGAGCGCGGTTCCCACCACCGCCGAAAGGATCATGGGCGACATCTTGCGGCTGTGGGGCGCCACCACGGGTACCTGGTTGAGACGGGCGATCAGATCGACGCTGGCGGGCCAGGTGGCGTTGCCGGGGCCGGTGCACAGCACGATGTCACCCATGCGATGGGGCGTGAAGTCCTCCATGGGCAGCCATGCCGGGGCAGGGCCTTGTGGCGACAGCGCGAACTGAATCATTCCGTCCTCTCCCGCTTCGATCAACATCGCATCCGAAGTCCAGTCGGTGAGCTGGATATCTGCTGCGTCTTCCGCGCTGATCAGGTAGCGCGTTGAGGTCAAATTTATCTGTGCGCCGGCATGCTGGCCGGTCAGTATGCGAAGCTGCTTCATGGCTTGCGAACCTCATTCAAGAAGGCGACAGGAGCAGGCGAGGCGGCGTTGAGAAGGCGCGGCGTGATGAGGAAAAGCCGCTCGGTGCGCTGCGTCTGGCGCTCGTTGTTGCGAAATGCCCCGCCCACGAGCGGCAGCTTGGAAAGTCCGGGAACGGCGTTGTTCTGGGACTGCTCCGATTCCACGGTGATGCCCCCGATGAGCAGGCTCTCGCCCTCGCGCACATGGGCTTCGGTGCGGATCTCGGTTTTCTTCACGATGGGGACCTGGTCCACCACGTTCGTCTCGAACGCTCCGTCTTCGATGTAGAGCGTGAGCTTGATGTTGTTGCTGCCATCCATGCGGGTGACCTGCGGCGTCATCTCCAGCAGCGTGCCGGCCTCGATCTGGAACAGGTTGGCTTCCAGATTGCCGGCCACCCGCACGGTGGCCACGCGTTTTTTCGCGCATGACCGCGGTCCGGTTGGCGACGCCCATGACGGACGGCTTGGACAGGACGCGGGCCTTGCCTTCGCCCTGCAGGGCATTGACGCGGGCCAGCAGATGGCGTCCCGCGTCGGCCACGATCGTGCCCAGCGCTGCGGCAGGCATGAGGCTGTTGGACAGGTTCATGCTGATATTGGTGTCACTGCCGCGCAAGGTCCAGTTCACGCCCAGCGCGTCCACACTGTCGGAATTGACCTCGATGATCGTGGCCTCCAGTTCGACGAGCTGGGGTTTCTGGTCGAGGCGGCGGATCAGGGTCTCGAACTCCGCCATGCGGTCGGCGCGCCCGAAAACCACGACCGAGTTCGTGCCTTCGTCGGCTTCGAAACGCGGTTGGTTGTCTTCTTCCGGGTTTTTCGCGGGGGGCGTGAGCGGCCGCAGGTCGGAGGCCGGCGTGCTGGCGTCCTGGTTGGTGGCGCGCGGCAGCGGCGGCAGGAACTGGTTGGCCGAAGGCAGGGGGATGTACGCGCCGAGTTTCTTGCGCGTGTTGTCGTTGTCCTTGTCCATCATCCGCACCAGGGGGGCGATGCTGGCACCTTCCTTTTCGCGCTCACCGTAGAGCTTGCGCAGCATGGTGGCCACGCCCGGCACGGTGGTGTTGCCCACGGCCCGGTCGCCTGCAGAGGCGAATTGGAGCGAGAAGACGCGCGCCGTGCGAGCGTTGTTGTCGGTCACGCCCGCGTCGAGCGCTTCGAGGGCAGAACTCACCAGTTCCAGATGCCGGGGTGGGCCGGACGCATACAGCGTGCTGCTGGCCTCGTTGAACCGGATGGGGTAGCGCTTGTCGCCCAGGTCGAACGACTGCAGCAGCTCCGCCACCTGTTCCCGGTTGAAACCCTTGAGCCGGAACATGCGGCTTTGCATGGAGCGGCCCGGATAGAAGTACAGCGCCGAGCCGTCGTGATACCACAGCAGGTTGTAGGCCCGGGAGACGCTGTCAAGGAATTCGCGCGGCTTGAGATCGAAGTTGGCGTTGACCACGCCGTCCACGCCATCGGCCACGATGGCGGGGGTGCCGCGGCTGGCGGCGAAATCCTGCAGCACGTCCGCGATCCGCTTGTTCTCCGCCCGGTAGACGAATCGGCCCTTCTCCCAGGCCGCTGCTTCTATGGCGCTGGGGGGCAGGGGCAGGGGCTGCGCGGCCGACAGCGATGTGGCCCGGGCCGATGGCATTGCGACGGGCCGGGTGGCCACGGCGGCATCGCCCTGCGCCCGGTCCGTCGCCGGAGCGGCGAAGGGGCTGGCGGAGGCGGAAATGCTGGAGAGGCTGCCCAGCTGATGGGACATTTTCATGTAGCCCATGGAGGGCTGTGCGAAAGCGGACCCGGTGAGAGACAGGGCAAGCAGCACGGCGGCGAGGGTGTCGCGCTGAACGGCTCCCATGCCGCAGGCCGGGGTGGCGGATGGCTTGCGAGAGATGGGGACGGTGGACTTCAACGCAGTACTCCGGTTCGTTGGCTGGCAAACGAAGAGTAGGTGGGGGCCACCGCCGTCGCGGCACCGCAGGCGAAGACACGGCCCGCGGCGCGAAGGCCTTGATTCCGGTGGTTTCAGGGCCCGTACCCAGTCCCGCCGGGAAGGGTGCCGCAGGGGCGTCGGCATGCGCGGCATGGGTTGGGGCAGGGGACGACATGACGCCTCTGCTTCGCCTTTCCGGCCATCGTTTCGACTGTTGGACCGGCCTGGCTGCGCGTTGCGGCTGCAATGGGCGCAGCTTTTGGTGCCTTTCGCGAAAGCGAAGGTGCACACGCCCTGTCACCGTCCCAACGCTCAGAGGAAGACCGATGAAATCACCCCAGCCCGCCGTGCTCGACGTGCGCAGCGAACCCTATACCCGCGGCTACTACCGCGCCCTCTCGCCCGCGCAGATGAGCGTGGCCCTGGAGTCCCGAGGCGTGTGCGGCCCCGATCTGTCAGCCCCCCTGAACTGCTTCGAGCTGGGCATGGGGTTCGGCCTGCCGCTGGTGGCGCATGCGGCTTGCTTTCCGCACATGCGCTTTTACGGCAACGACTTCAACCCCCATCACGTCGCCTATGCCAACGAACTGGCCAGGGACGCGGGGCTGTCGAACGTGGAGGTGTTCGAAGACGCCTTCGAGACCTTGCTCGATCGTGACCTGCCGCCCATGGACATCATCTCCATGCACGGCGTGTATTCCTGGATCTCGCCGCCGCTGCGCAAGATGGTGATGCGTTTCATCGCCGAGCGGCTGCGCCCGGGAGGCGTCGTCTTCGTGAGCCACAACGCACTGCCCGGCTGGGCCGCGCAGATGCCGCTGCGCGAACTGGTGAACCTGCATGGATTGCGCCAGGTTCCAGTCAGCGCAACGCCGATCGAGCGGTTGTCGCAAACGCTGGATTTCCTCGACGATTTCGCCAAGGTGAACCCCGCCTATTTCTCGGACGACCTCTCGGTGCAGGCCCGTCTGTACGGGCTGCGGCGGCTCGATCCGCACTACGCTGCGCACGAGTATTTCAATCCCGACTGGCACCCCATGCACTTTCACCAGGTCGCCGCCGAGATGGCCGAGGCGGGGCTGGAGTTCGCAGCGCCCGCGGTGCTGTCCCAGCAGGTGGATGCGGCCATCCTGCCCCCGGCCACGCGGGAGTTGCTGCGGGGGGTCAATGACCCGGTGCTGCGGGAGACCCTGCGCGACTTCGCGGTGAACCGGTCCTTCCGCTGGGATCTGTACACCCGTGACGCCCCCCAGGCCAGCGCGCAGCAGCATGCGCAGTTCCGCCTGGACAGGACCTGGATCCTGGCCACCGCGCGCAGCGAAACCCGGGAGAGCCCGTTGTCCGATGCCGCCGCCGACCATGTGGACGGCGCCACTGCCCTGCGCCTGCTGGACGCGCTGGCAGAAGGCCCCGCCACCGCCCGCGAACTGGCCCGCCGGCCCGAGCTGGCATCGCTGGGCGCGGATTTCATCGTCGACGCCTTGATGCTGCTGGAAAACGAAGCCCAAGTGCATCCCGCGCTGCCCGTGGCACTGCGCGAGAGCGCCCGGGAATCGGTGCAGCGCTTCAACAAGGCGGTCATGCAGCGGCCGGACGACGATGGACTGCATTACCTGTCCTGCGCCGCCAGCGGCCAGGCCATGGGCTGGTCTCCGCTTGCCATGGCGCAGATCCGTGCCGCCTGCCAGGGCGCGCAGACCGCGGACGAAATGGTCCAGGCCATGCAGGCCCGGTTCGAAGGCGAGGGCGAGGGCCAGATGCCGGCCGAACGCCTGGCGCACAGCGCCCGCTGCTTCTTTGCCAGCCGTGCCCCGGTGCTGCGCCACCTGGGGCTGTTGTGATGGTGCGCTGGCAGCGTCACGCGCTGGTGGCAGCGGCGGCGCTGCAGGCGTGTGGCGCCAACGCACTCATCGCCTACGACTGCTGGGTGAAGGGGCCGGAGTCCGATCCAGTGCGCGTGGCGTTCGACATCGCCAAGCGCTACCCGGCCATCGTGGGGCAATGCCGGGCGGTCGAGCTGCCCGACCCGCCGGCTGACCCGGCAGACGCGGACGATCCCGTGGCCAGCGCGGCCGCCGTGGCGAGCGTGCGCGTGATCCGTGCCCCACGCACTGCTGGTGCCGTGCCGTCCGGCGCGGTCTGGCCCACGGCGATGGTGACGCCCCGTTGGCGCCACGAAGCGCTGTGGCCAGTGATCGAGTCGGCCGCCACCCGCCATGCCATCGACCCGCACCTGGTCCAGGCCGTGATCGAGGTGGAGTCGGCCTACGCGCCCAACGCACGGTCTCCCAAGGGCGCGCTGGGCTTGATGCAGCTGATGCCGGCCACCGCCGCGCGCTTTGGCGCCCCGTCCTCCGCCGACCTGTTCACGCCCGCCGTCAATGTCGAGACCGGGGTGCGCTATCTGCGCTTTCTGGCCGACAAGTTCAGTGGCCAGACCGAACTGGTCCTGGCCGCTTACAACGCGGGCGAGGGGGCGGTCGTGCGGCACGGCTACAAGATTCCCCCTTTTCGCGAGACGCAGGATTACGTGCGCAAGGTGCTGGACAGGTATCCCGCCACCCGCTGATTTCCCTGATTTCCACGAGGGCCGCGACATGATCGCCGGCCCTTTTTTTTCGTTCGCTCGGCAGCGGCGGGCAAGAAAAAAGGACGATGGCCTGGGGCATTGCCCAGGCCATCGTCCCCATTGCGTCTTCGAGGGGTCGGTCAGGCCTTGACGGAGACCTGGACGCTCACGCTCACCCGCAGCTCGATCTGCACGATGCGCTGCTGCTCACGGGACTGAAGGCCCTGAAGCACCTGGGCCAGCAACTGGAGAATGCCGGCGCTCGAAGCCGGCGTGCCACCCACGCCAGGCACTTCGCCGCGCGCGGCGGCCAGCAGATTGCCGACACCCGATCTGCCATCCGCGCCAGGCACATCGTGGGTTTCGATGGCCTTGTAGGTGTCGGGGTTCTGGAGCATGAACTTCGCGGCTGCCGCCACTTGGGGCGGTGCCTTGCCGCTCTCGGCGAGCTGGTAGAGGCGGTCCGGTGTCATGTCCTTGCCGCCGAAGGCCTTCGCCAGCAGTCCGGAGTGGCATTCCAGCATGTGATCGGCCAGGATGCGCGCGGCGCCTTGCCCGTCCAGCGGCGATGGCTGCACGGGCCGGGTGGGCCGTGAAGCGCCGTTGGACTGCGCGGTCCAACGGCCCGTGAGCAACTGCAGGAGTTGCAGCAGCGCATCAAGCACGGAGCGGCTCGCGCCTGCGGTGCGTTGCGCCGAGCCGCCTTCGACGCCAGGGATCTCGCCGCGCGCGGCCGCCAACAGGTTGCCCAGGCCGGACTTGCCGTCGGCGCCTGGCACGTCGTGCGTCTCGATGGCACGGTAGACGTCGGGGTTCTTGAGCATGAACTTCGCGGCGTCGGCGACCTCGCCTTGGCCCTGGATCAGCTGGTAAAGGCGGTCGGGCGTCATCGCGCCGCCTTGCCGCTGCATCAGTTCGGCCAGGGTGTGCGCAGCGCTCTGGCCATCCAGTGGCGGCCGGGTGTTCGAGGTGGCCTTGAGCAATTGCACCAGCAGTTGGAGCAGTGGCAGGAGGGCCTGTGCGGAACCGCCGGCCCGGCCCGGAACACCGGGGATCTCGCCGCGGGCGGCGGCCAGCAGGTTGCCCAGGCCGGACTTGCCGTCGGCACCGGGCACGTCGCGCGTTTCGATCGCGCGGTAGGTGTCGGGGTGCTGGAGCATGTACTTCGCGGCTTCGGCCACCTGGCCCTGCCCCTGGCTCAGCTGGTACAGGCGGTCCGGGGTCATGGGCTGGGTCTTGGGCAGAAAGCGCTTGCCGAAGAGGTGGAGCGCGCCACCGGCTTCCTGCACCATGTGGTTAGCCAGGACGCGTGCCGCGCTCTGGCCATCCAGCGGTGGGCTTGGCTCCGCGTGCGCCTTCAGCAGCTTCAGCAGTTGCTGCAGCAGCTTTTGCAGGCTGTCCAGGGAGTCCGTTGCGCCCTTCACGGCAGGGATCTCGCCGCGGGCGGCGGCCAGCAGGTTGCCCAGGCCGGACTTGCCGTCGGCACCGGGCACGTCGCGCGTTTCGATCGCGCGGTAGGTGTCTGGGTGCTGGAGCATGTACTTCGCGGCTTCGGCCACCTGGCCCTGTCCCTGGCTCAGCTGGTACAGGCGGTCCGGCGTCATGGGCTGGGTCTTGGGCAGAAAGCGCTTGCCGAAGAGGTGGAGCGCGCCACCGGCTTCCTGCACCATGTGATCGGCCAGCACGCGTGCCGCGCTCTGGCCGTTCATCGGCTGGGCCTGCGCCGGCTGCGGCTGACCGCCCTGGCCCTGGAGCTGCGCCAGCAATTGCCGCAGCAGTTGCAGGACGCCGCCCCGGGCGCTGGAGGCCTGGCCGCCCACGCCGGGGACCTCGCCCCGCGCGGCCGCCAGCAGGTTGCCGATGCCGGATTTGCCGTCCGCGCCAGGGACGTCATGGGTCTCAATCGCGCGGTAGACATCGGGGTTCTGGAGCATGAATTCCGCAGCCGCCGCCACCTCGGGCGAGGCTTTTCCGCCCTCGGCCAGCTGATACAGCCGCTCGGGCGTCATCGCCTGGGGCTTGAACAGGCGTGCCAGCGGCGACGCGTTCCCCTGGAGCATGTGATCCGCCAGGATGCGGGAGGCATCCCGCGCGTCCATGGGCGGCTCGGCAGGGGCGGACCGTTGCTGGGCGCGGGGTGCCACCGGCGCCACACGCTCCGGGTCGGCCAGGGGCTGCAGCGTGGAGCCGCCGGTGGGCTGGGGCGACGAAAGCCCTGAAAGGGCGCCCTGTGCGGCCGCCTCGAAGTCGTCCGATTCCGACAGGCCGTCGGCTGCGCCCCCGTCGTTCGTCTCGATCTGGCGATAGGACTCGGGGTTCTGGAGCATGAACTTCGCCGCCGCCGAGACGGTGGGCGAGGTGTCGCTGTTGGGCCGTTTGGCCAGTTGGAAAAGCGTGTTGGGGTCGATGGAGGGCACATGGTTTTGCCGCATGAAGGCCGCGATGGCGCCGGAGGCGGCCTGCTCGTTCATGGGGACCGCGCTCTCTGGCGTGCTGTCCTGCAGTTGCGCGTCGTAGCCGCCGCGCGCCGCGAAGTCGAAACTGGAGACGTCCGCGGTACCGTCACCGCCGGAAGGGTCCAGCAGCGCGTAGACATCCGGGTGGGTCAGCATGAAATTCGCCGCTTCCGAAACGTCCTCGGGCGTTTGGCCCGAGGTGTTGCGGGCCAGCCCGTAGAGCCCATTCGGCGTCTGCGTTTCGATGCCGTTCTGGTGCATGTATTTCGCCAGGGCTGCCGCGGCCTCCTTGGTCTGCGCGGCCGTGTTGCCCGCCGTCTTGCCGGGCTGGGAGCGCCCGATGGTGATGCTGAGAGAGGCTGTGTAGCCGTTGACCGTGGTGTTCATGGACGCCGCCTTCGTTGGACAACAGAGGCGACCGCTTGCGGCCACGCTCCCTGCCAGGGTTGAGAAAGGTGTCTCGGAGTTCGAGACGGAATGAATGGGAAAACGTTGTGCTTCGCGACCCCGAAAATCACTGCGTCGACAGCGGTGCCGCGTGGATCGGATGCGGCCTGCAGCAGGCCTGCCACGGGGCCCGGAACCCCTGCGGTGGGTGCCGGGCCACCAGGGTCAGGTGGTGGGCAGGGCCTGGTCGCGAAACGGCAGCGCCGCATCGGTGAGCAGCCACTGGATCAGGTGGGCCGGGCTCAGATGCTCGGCCAATGCGATGGCCTGCGCCGACAGCTGGACCTTCGTGTCGCCCAGCCCTTGCTGCACCAGGGCGCGCGCGGCTTCGAGCACCAGGGGCCTGGCCGCCTCGATCGTGCCCGCGGGGTCGCCAGCGTCCACCAGCCGGCGGCGTGCATGCACCGGCACCTCTGCCAGCCGCACGATCGAGGCGATCAGCGCGGCTGAAGGGGCCATGCCTCCGGGGTGAAAGCCTTTCTGGGCGTCGACCAGCAGCCATTCGCGCTCTTCGTCGATGCACGCGATCGCGTCGCCGCAGACGGGGGGCACGGCTGGGCCCGAGAGGCCGCTGGGAGCGCTCAGGCGCTCGAAGTCCGCGCTGTTGGCGTGCACCTGCGAAAGCCGGTTGTCCGAGAACAGGCGAAGGGTGCGGTTCAATTCCCGCCCCTCCTGGCCTGCCAGCGCCTCCAGCCGCACCAGCAGGCCCTGCACGGCCATGTGCCGCTGCGTCAAAGCGCTTTCGCAACCGGGCAGCAACAGGTTGCTGGACACCCAGAGCCCGGAAGAGCGGGGGAATCCGTCATCCAGAAGAATGGGGGGCTGGACCATGGACACGAGCCGCAGGCGAACGCCCGCGCCGTCATGGGGAACGATCCGGTGCGCGCCAGCGCCCCAGGCCTGGGGCGGCTGCCTGTCGGCGGCGCTCATTGAGGGTGAAGGCATGGCGATGCTCCGAAGAAGGCGGGACCCGCCGCGCGCGCGGCTGGCGCGCCATTGCGGTGGGGGCGCGGGTACTCGGTCTTGCGCAGGCCGCCCTGCGGCGTGATGCGGTAGATGATGTCGTCGCCGCGGGCTTCGATCCGCTGCCAGCCATGGCGCTCCATGAAGCGCAGGCAGCGGTGGTTGTCGTTCTCCACCGCCACCAGAATCTCGGCTTTCAGCGAAAACAGCCACTGCAGCGCCGGCTTGAGCAGCAGGGCCCAGAGGCCGTGGTAATGCGGCAGCACCGCGATGTGGGCCTGTTCTCCATCGAACAGGATGCCGCCGATCGGCGCGCCATCGGACTCGAAGCCGATGGATGGGCATTCGGCGTAGAACGCGGCGAAGGCATCGCGGGTGACCGTCTGCGTGTAGTCCTGGGCGCAGCCCGCCGCGTAGCGGGCTGAATCCGCGTCGTAGAACACGCCCAGGTCGGCCTGGGGAGTGAGCTTCAGCATGGCGGCGGCCCTATGCGAGATCGCCAGCGATCTCGGGCTCCAGCTGGAGCAGTTCGCGCATGGATTTGCGCACGTGCTCGTCGCCGCTTTCCAGGCAGCTTTGTGCGTGGTAGTGCCAGGTCGGGTCGCCCAGGATGTTCAGGCACAGGGCCTTGAGTTCCGGGGCGGTGTCCTCGCCCAGCGTGTTCAGGTACTGAAGGGCCTCTTGCGTGTAGCCCCGCTGGATCGCGATGAGCACCGGAAAGATCAGGTACTCCTCGGTGTCCGGGCTGAGCGCATTCAGCTCCTCCAGCATGGTTTCCGCTTCGTCCAGCTGGTTCTCGCGGATGGCGTTGACCAGGGAGACGGCCAAGGCGGCGATGGGATCTTCGTGAACATTGGAGTCGTCCATGGTCATTGCCTTTCAAAAGAATGGAGGAAGAAGCGTCCGCGTCAGGCGCGGATGTGCATGTGCATGTCGATCGACACGCGGGTTTCGGTGGTGCTGGCGGGCAGCTGTGGCAGCTGTGGCAGTTGCGGCAGGCCCTTGCCGAGGGACAGGCCCGCGGCCACCCCCTGGTTGGCGGTGTCGATCACCGACTGCATCACGCCGCTGATCACGTCCTTCACCACGGACTGGATGCGGTCCTGAATGCCGGCACGCAGGTCCGAGCCCAGCTGGCTGCCCACGCCGCCAGCGCTCGGCGACGATGCGCCGCCCGTCGGTTGCAGGCCCTGCAGGCCCTTGGCCATGACCTGATCGACGATGCCCTGGATGGCCTGGTCCGCCACGCCGAGCAGCTTTTCCTGGATGGAGTTCTGCAGGCCTTGCTTGAGGTCCGAGGCCACCTGGCGGCTGCCCGACTTCAGACCCGTCGCGTTGCGCGGGCTGCTCACGTTGGACAGCGTGTCCTCGAGCACGCCCTGGCCGAGCGCTGCCAGCGCGCTGTTCTGGTCGAGCCCCAGCTTGGGCAGCAGCGTGTACAGGGCGGCTTGCACAGCGGCCTGGATGGCCATGTCGACGGCGTTGTGCACCGAGTTCTGCACCGATTCCTTGACGGCCTCGCGGCGGGTCTGCGGCGGCACTTCGTCCGGGCCCTGGGCCTGGCGCGAGCCATCCGCGCCGCGGCGGCCGCGGGTCTGCACGGCCGTGCTGGCGGCGTCCTGCAACGCACCGCCGACCAGGTTCGTGCCGGTGCCGACCGCGTTCGAGTCGTTGTTGGGGTCCAGCGTCTGCTGCAGGCTGAGCATCAGCTTGTCGATGGTGCTCTGGACGACCGTGTCGACCGCATCGCGGGCCGCGGTTTCGGCAGCGTCTCGCGCGCCCTGGCGGAAGCCCGTCGGAGGCGTGTCGCACAGCTCGTCCACGCCCTGGCGGTTGGTCGTCAGGCGCGTGCCGGACAGGTCGTCTCCGTCCTGGCGCAGGCCGGGCGAGCGGGTGTCGGGCAGGTCATTGGCGCCCTTGCGGAAGCTCTCGCCATCGGCGAAACGGCCCGCGCGCGAGGAACTCAGGCCGCCGCTGGTGGCTGCGCCGATCGTGTCCACCGCCAGGCCACCCAGCAGCGATGTGCCGTTGGGGTCCAGCACCTTGGACGCGGCCTTGGTGACCTCCTGCGTGGCCAGGTCGATGGTGGAGTCCACCGCCAGGCGCGCCACGTTCTTGGCGATGCCGCCGGGCCCGAAATTGGAGGCGGTTTCCATGGCGCCCAGCGCCAGGTCCTTGATGCCGTTCAGGGCCTGAGACAGGTTGCCTTTGGCAATGCCCTTGGCCAGGCCCACGGCGCCCTTCTTGATGCTCGTGAGGCCGCCCTCGACGCTGTCCACGGCGGTGTCCACCACCTTCTGGGCGACGCTCTGCACTTTCTTGAGCACCTTGTCGAGCGCCCCGTCCAGTAAGGTATTGGCCGCCAATGCGGCCGGCGTGAGGTTGATGGCGCCGCGGGCGATGTCTCCGCCCGCCTCTCCCAGCTTCTTGAGACCGGCCGCCGCCCCTTTCAGATCGAGCGTGGCCAGGCCTTTGGCAATCTGCCCTACGCCCTGAACAGCCTTTTCAATGCCCTTCGCGATTGATTTGAACGCGTTTTTTTATCGCACCCATGGATTGACCCCTTGCAGTTGATGAAGAAATGCACTGGACGGCAATCGGCCTTTTCGGAACGGAAAGGGGGCGGTTGCAGGACCCAACGCGGAGGTTCCGACTTTCCGCGTGGCAAGCGTATGTAAACGCTCTGTATGCGATGCGGATTGCGGCCATGCGAAGTGCGGCGGGCTCCGGCGTGGCGCGGGAGAGCGGCGCGCCGCAGGGCTCGTTGGGGCGCCTGCGAGGCGTCGCAGGGGCCGGTGCCCCGCGAATCCGTCCTTTGCACTGCGGGGTGGGCAGGCAGGTGATAATCGCCGCCATGCCTCATCCGCGTCCTTGCCTGGCGGCACCCTTCCCCCTTCGTTGGCGCAAGCCTGCGAACTGACACCCCTGGTGCGCCGCGCGGGCGCGCATCCCAAAAAGTCTCCCTCCGCTGCCTCGGCAGCCGCGGACGCGCCCGGACCGGGCCGCGCCGTGTGACGGGAGTGCGTTTCCCAACGGGGGCCGGGCCCGGCACCCCAAGCATTCAAGAGGTCAAAGCCATGCTGCTGATGGTCGACAACTACGACAGCTTCACCTACAACATCGTCCAGTACTTCGGAGAGCTGGGTGCCGAGGTCGAGGTGTACCGCAACGACGAGATCACGCTGGAGGGCATCGCCGCACGGGCGCCCGACCGGCTCGTCATCTCTCCCGGGCCGTGCTCGCCGGCCGAAGCCGGCATCTCGGTGGCCGCCATCCACCACTTCGCCGGCAAGCTGCCCATCCTGGGGGTGTGCCTGGGCCACCAGGCCATCGGGGCGGCATTCGGCGGCACCATCGTGCGGGCCCAGGAACTGATGCACGGCAAGACCAGCGTGATCACCACCACCCAGCAAGGCGTGTTCGCCGGCCTGCCCGAGCAGTTCACGGTGAACCGCTACCACTCGCTGTCCATCGAGCGGGCCACCTGCCCGGACGTGCTGGAGGTGACGGCCTGGACCGACGACGGCGAGATCATGGGCGTGCGCCACAAGACGCTGGACATCGAGGGCGTGCAGTTCCACCCGGAAAGCATCCTCACCGAGCACGGCCACGCCATGCTGCGCAACTTCCTGCAGGCGCGGCCATGATCGAGACGCACCAGCTGCTCCTGTTCATCGCGGCCGGATGGTTGCTCAACCTCACGCCCGGGCCGGACGTGCTCTACATCGTCACGAACGCGCTGAAATCCGGCGTGCGCGCCGGGCTCGTCGCGGGCTTCGGGATCACGGCCGGGTGCTTCGTGCACATCGTCGCGGCGGCCGTGGGCGTGGGGGGCGTTGCTGGCCGCGTCGGCCACGGCCTTCACGGCACTCAAATGGGTGGGGGCCGCCTACCTGCTGTGGATGGGCGTTCGCATGCTGTGGGCCAGGGCCCCTGCCGGCGCGGCCGATGGCGCCGATCTGGCCGCCGCGCGCGCCGCGTCCTCGGCGCCAGCTTCGCTGAAGAAGGTGTTCCTGGGCGGGTTCTGGACCAACGTGCTCAACCCCAAGGTAGCCATCTTCTTTCTGGCCTTCGTGCCCCAGTTCATCGCACCGGGCACCGAGAACAAGGCCTGGGCCTTCGTGCTGCTGGGCGTGCTGTTCAACATCAACGCCATTCCGGTCAACGCCGGCTGGGCGCTGGCGGCGGCGTGGATGGCCCGCCGCCAGGGTGCGATCCAGCGAGGCATGCATTGGCTGGACCGCGTGGCCGGTGCGATGTTCATCGGTTTCGGCATCCGGCTTGCGCTCTCCGAGCGTCCCGGCGCCTGAGTTTCATTCGAGGAAACGGAATGTCCATTACCCCCCAGGAAGCGCTGCAGCGCACCATCGAGCACCGCGAAATCTTCCACGACGAGATGCTGCACCTGATGCGCCTCATCATGCGCGGCGAACTGTCGCCCGTGATGACGGCGGCCATCGTGACCGGCCTGCGCGTCAAGAAGGAAACCATCGGCGAGATCGCTGCCGCCGCGCAGGTCATGCGCGAGTTCTCCAACAAGGTCCACGTGCCGGACACCACGCACATGGTGGACATCGTGGGCACGGGCGGCGATGGCGCCAACACCTTCAACATCTCCACCTGCGCGATGTTCGTGGCCGCCGCTGCCGGCGCCAAGACCGCCAAGCACGGCGGGCGCGGCGTCTCCAGCAAGAGCGGCAGCGCCGACGTGATGGAATCGCTGGGCGTGCACATCAACCTGCCGCCCGAGGCCATCGCGCGCTGCATCGCCGAGGTCGGCATCGGCTTCATGTTCGCGCCCAACCACCACCCCGCCATGAAGAACGTGGCGCCGGTGCGCAAGGAAATGGGCGTGCGCACGCTGTTCAACATCCTCGGGCCGCTCACCAACCCGGCGGGCGCGCCCAACATCCTCATGGGGGTGTTCCACCCCGACCTGGTGGGCATCCAGGTGCGCGCGCTGCAGCGGCTGGGCGCCGAGCACGCCGTGGTGGTCTATGGCCGCGACGGCATGGACGAGGTCAGCCTGGGCGCGGCCACGCTGGTGGGCGAGCTGAAAAAGGGCGAGATCACCGAGTACGAGATCCACCCCGAAGACTTCGGCCTGGCCATGGCCAGCAACCGGACCCTGAAGGTGGACACCCCCGAGCAGTCGCGCGAGGTGCTGCTGGGCGTGCTGCGCGGCCAGCCCGGCCCGGCCCAGGACATCGTCTGCCTGAATGCCGGCGCGGCGCTGTATGCCGCCAATGTGGCCGACTCGATCGCGGACGGCATCGTCCGCGCCCGCGCCGCCATTGCCAGCGGAGCCGCCCTCGCCAAGCTGGAGCAACTCGTCGCGCGCACCCATGCGCTGGCGGCGGACTGAGGGGGGCCCTATTGCGGAGGGTCGGGTGCCCGCCGCGGTCGTCCATCGATACAAAAGAGGCTCTAGGAGCCGGAGAAGGTTTTCGACATGAGTGACATCCTGAACAAGATCATTGCCGTCAAGCGCGAGGAAATCGCGGCAGCGCAAAAGAAAGCGCCCCTGGCCGCCATTCGCGCGGATGCGGAAAGCCGCGTGCTCACGCGCGACTTCGAAGGGGCGCTGCGCGCAAAAATAGCCAAGGGCCAGGCGGCGGTGATCGCCGAGGTCAAGAAGGCCAGCCCGTCCAAGGGCGTGCTGCGCGCGGATTTCATTCCCGCCGACATCGCCCAGAGCTATGCCGAGGGAGACGGCAAGGTGAGCGCGGCGTGCCTGTCGGTGCTGACCGACCGGCAATTCTTCCAGGGCCAGCCCGACTACCTGAAGCAGGCGCGCGCCAGCTGCCAGCTGCCGGTGCTGCGCAAGGATTTCATGGTGGACGCCTACCAGATCTATGAATCGCGGGCCATGGGAGCCGATGCCATCCTGCTGATCGCGGCCTGCCTGGACGATGCGCAGATGGCCGATTTCGAGGCCATCGCCCGCAGCCTGGACATGGCGGTGCTGGTGGAGGTGCACGACGGCGCCGAGCTGGACCGGGCGCTGCGCCTGCGCACGCCGCTGGTGGGCATCAACAACCGCAATCTACGGACCTTCGAGGTGTCGCTCTCGACCACCCTGGCGCTGCAAAAGAACGTGCCGGCCGACCGCCTGCTGGTGACCGAGTCGGGCATTCTCTCGCCCGCCGACGTGTGGCAGATGCGCGATGCGGGCGTGAACGCCTTCCTGGTCGGCGAGGCCTTCATGCGGGCGCCGGAACCCGGCGAGGCCCTGGCCAAGCTGTTCGCCTGACACCGGTTTGCTGGATGCTATTAAATTAATAGCTATATGCCCTAGATCTTATTGTGCTGGAGGCTGTTTTGAGCATGAATGATTCCGTGGCGCCCTCCACCCAGCTGCACAGCGCCGATCCTGCCGACTGGCCCGTGGCGGCCGGATGGCAGCCCCTGGTGGATGCCTTTTTCGCCGGTGCGCGGGGGCAGGCGCTGCTGGCGTTTCTGAAGGCACGGCTGGTGGATGGCGCCGCCATTCTTCCCGCCCCGGCCGCTGCGCGCGCTGGAGCTGACCCCGCCCGATCAGGTGCGCGTGGTCATCCTGGGGCAGGACCCGTACCACGGCCGCGGGCAGGCCGAGGGCCTCGCGTTTTCGGTGGCGCCCGGCGTGCAGCTGCCGCCTTCGCTGCGCAACATCTTCAAGGAGATGCAGCGCGACCTGGGCACCCCCTTTCCCGCCTGGCCCGAGCCGGGCGGCAGCCTCGCCAAATGGGCCAAAAATGGCGTGCTGCTGCTCAACACCTGCCTCACGGTGGAAGAGGGCCAGGCCGCCAGCCATTCCGGCAAGGGCTGGGAGGAGCTCACCGACGCAGTGATCCGCCATGTGGCCGAGGGCGATCGGCCGGTGGTGTTCATGCTGTGGGGCTCGCACGCCCAATCCAAGCGCGTTTGGATTCCGGGCGACCGGGGCCATCTGGTGCTCGCCGCCAACCACCCTTCGCCGCTGTCCGCGCTGCGCCCGCCGGTGCCGTTCATCGGGTGCGGGCACTTCGGCAAGGCGCGGGAGTTTCGCCAGCAGCACGCCGAGAAGTAGCCACGGCGTGAGGGCTGGGCGGGCCCCCACGCTTTGCAAAGGGGGCTTCGCCAGCCCCTGAGCTGCTTCGGGTTTTGAGAGTCTTTCCGCAGTACCACAGCCATCCTTCAGGCTGTAGATTGACTTCGTCAAGGTTTTCCATGCCCTCAGGAAATGTGAACCGTCGCGGCCATGCCGCAAGGGCACCGTCGGGTCCTGCCACCACGCCACCTTCGCAAGGCGCGTCTCCCTCGGCCAGTACATCGGCAGGGCGGCAGCGCGGCTCCTCGGTCCACCAAGGCGGGCCTTCGGATACTTTGCGCTCGCGCAGCGGTGCGGAGGCCAGTGGCTCTGCCAACGCCGCGGCACAGCGTCCCCGAACCAGCGCCCTCCCGCAGCGCGGTGTCTTGGAAACAGCGTTGGCGCGCCCTTCGCCTGCAGCCCTGGCGGCGGGCAGAACCATCGACGAGGCGGTTCCCTTCCTCCAGCAATATCACACGGCCTCGGACAGGATGTCGATGGCGACCCATGCTCCGGCCATGCGCTTCACATCGTCCCGTGCTTTCCCGAGAGCCCAGGCTGCCATGGAGGCGCTGGGCAAGCTGACGATGGGCCAGGCGCAAAAGCTCGGCCCACTCTTTCCGGTCTTTATTGAGCAGCAGCGGACGATGGCTGCTTATCGCCTGGTCATGACGACGCCCAAAGTTGACGTCAAGCCGCTGCGGGATAAGCTTCTTTCTTATCCTGACATGGCGACCGCCCGGGCATTGTGGACCCGCTATATCGAGCAAACGGATACGCAACTCAAAGAGCTGGAGCCTTGTGCCGTCGCGTTGGCAGAAACCCTGAAGTCGCTAGGGAAGCGGGAAACGTTCGAATCGACGGCCGGTGCCGAAACAACGCTCAAGGCTGCAGTCATGGGCACGGCCGAGAGCCGGCTCATCGCCATCAATTCGCACGTGGATCGAGTGATGCTGAGCATCATGATGCTGACGCTGGCCGACGAGACTGAAAGCGTGACCGGCCAGACCCGGGAAATGCAGAAAGGACTCGTCGGCGATGTCGTGCGCATGCGTGGCGTCGTGGATCTGCTGCAGGACGCGCGCGTCGGGCCCCTGCCTGGCAAGGAGGCATGGCTTCAAAACTACGTGAAGGTGCTGGAACACCACGCGCACGATCACCTCACGGCCGCGACCCGGGATCTGCCGCCGGACCAGGACCTGGCCGCATCACCGGTCGGCAGGGCGGCGCTGGAAATGGCGGCGAGCATCCGGCTCCTGACCACCGAGATCGGCGAGGTGCTCAACGCGTACAAGCTTTCGCCACAGATCGCAGAGCGCGTCCATGAGTTCACTACGGAGGGGCAGGCAACGACCGCGCGTGAGGCTCCGCTCGAGTCGGAAGAGCCCGCCGCCGCAGCGCAGGAAGCCGCGGCCTCCGATCAGGCGGCTCAGGCGCAGTCGTCCAGGCCCGGCCGCAAATCCCGCCGCCATGCGAAGGCCACGCACTCCGCATCGGGGGCATCGGCTGCCGCGGCTTCGAAGCCCGGCTTGTCGGTGGAGCAGCAGGTCTGCATCGAACTGGCGCAAGCACGCGTCAACCAATTCCGCAAGCCGCCAGCGGCGCCGTCCGGAGCGCGCTTCGACTTCTTCGCCCTGGCGGCGTCGATGAAGCAGGACACGAAGGACATCCGGGCTGCGCTCGACGCCGGCACCGATCCCGTCAATGCGGGCCAGATGATGCGCCGCGCGCTGGTGGAATGGTTCGGCCAGCCCGGCATCTGGGCCCAGCGCAGCCAACAGCTTGACGGTTTGACCGGCGTCGAACTGGAGCCGAAAACGGTCGAGTTGCAAAAAGAGGTGGCCCAGCGCGCTGTACAGGTGCAGACCTTGCACGAGCAGGTTAGTGCGTTCGAGATCGATCTCGTGAAGCAATACGCGCTGCCGAGGGCAAACCATGTGTCCATGCTGCTGAACTCCGGCGCGGCCGTGCCGGACGGGGCGGTCCGCAAGCTGCCGTCCGACGGCGATCCGGATGGCGACCACGGCACGCTGTTCGAAGTGCGCCTTGCTGTGAAGCCACTGTCGAACGGGCAGCCAGCGGCACCTCTCTATGTGCACTTCCATACCAAGAACGTGGTGGGAACCGATGCCATCGCCAATATCTCCCCCGGCGAGCTTGCGGCAGTGCATGTCAAAACGGCCGAACAGCGCGCGCTGGGCCCCAAGTGGGAAGCCCTCAATGCCGCGTTGCTAGGACCAGTGCACCGTGGCGCTTTGACGGATCAGGTGCTGGTGGATCTGCAAAAGTCCATGAAGGCATGAGTTTGCAGCCCTTGCCCATCGCGTTCGAAGGGTAGGCCCGTGTCCGGCGAACGCGTGCAATCGGCAGGCACCTCTCGGAACGACCGCGGCCATCGCGCTGTGCAGGATCAGGCGGCAGTGCCCGCTGACGACCAGCATGCCAGCGTGTCGGCCAGCCCATCCAGCCACTTGACGGAGCGCCTTGTTCCCCGCTCCAGCGGCGCCGCGGCGAGCCATGGGGCGCCTGCGCCCCGTGCGCAGTTGCCCGCGCAGCGGGTACCGACGCCGGCGCAGCAACAGCAGATTGAGAAACACGAAAAAAAGCAGGTAGCCATGGCCGCCGCCCAGACGGTTGACGGTGCAATGGCTTATCTCCGTACTTTCGACCAGCTTTGGACGCGCGGGCTCGTCACGGTCGAGAAACAGCAGCGCACGTTGTGGATGGCCTTTCAGTCGGCAGATCGCGGCATTGCGGCCTTCAAGGAGATGACCGAACTTCACCGGGCCGGTGAGGACGGACGAACATCGTTCGTGGCCCTCTACAACAAGCGCGCAGCGCTGGCCGCCACCTTGGTGGGCTACCTTCCCCCATTGCCTGCCGAAGCAGGCTACTCGCTTTCGCAACGCATGCTCCAGGCGCGCTCGGAGCCAGTGGACCTGCCAGCGCTGGACCGCGACCTGCATGCCTACCTCGGTCAGGTTGATCTCGCCGTCGAGGCGATCGAACCTTATCTCCGTGCGACTTCCGAGGCGATCGAAAACCTGAGTGCGCCCGCCCATCTCAAGGCCTATCCGACGATGACCGAGAACTTGAAGGAGGCCATCCTCACGCTCACGAATCTGCGGCTGAGAGCGTTCGATCTGCACAAGGAGCAGATCTGGACATTGTGCAATCGCATGGTGGTTGCAGAAGGCTTGAATGGCACGGAGATTCTGCGAGAGACCGTCGCGCTGCTGACCTGTGCGGCAAACCTGTCGGACGCCCCTGCGATCGACCTGCTGCAGGATGCCCGCATCCCCCGGCAGCAACCGATGGTGAGCCGCATGGAAGACGGCGCTTTGCTTTTGCGTGAGCACGCCGAGACATTCATCGTGCTCGCGAGCCGCCACTTCGACACCGAAACCGGTGCTTCGCAGTCCGGCGCTCTCGACTTCGCCAAGCGGCTGGTAGCCGCCGTCGGCGCGCTGGCCCAGCAGTGCGATGCGGTGCTGAACGCCCACAAAGTCTCCTACACCGTTGGCAAGCTGTTGGAAGGCAACACATTCCTGGGACATCCGACGCGACGCGAAACCGCAGCGTTGCCGGACGACGATGCGCAGAGCGATTCGGTGTTGGAAGAAACCGCCGCGTCCGGTTCCGCTCGCGCAACACGGCCCACGCGATCCGGTATGGGCAAGGCACGCAAAGCCTTCGCGCGCAACAAGGCGGATCAGGAGACCGCCCCTGCGCTGTCCCTGCGACAGACGGTCGTGCTGGAGCTGGCCCAGGAGCGTCTGAAAACGTTCCCTGCGCCAAAGCTCGGCGGCCTGCGCGGGCCTGGCGACTTGTTGGCGCTGGCCGAATCGATGCACAAGGACGCTTCTGCAATCAGCGCAGCGATGGACCCGCGCACCGAACCGCTGAGCGCCGTGCGGCAGATGCGGCAAACGCTCGATGGATGGTTCGGCGTACGGGGGCAGTGGCAGGCCCGGCGCGAGCAGCTGGCGGCGGCGGGCGTGGCGGGGATGCCATCGGTCTCGGACGCGCTCCAGGCGCTGAATGAGCGCATCGCGGCGATCGAGGGACTGCACCGGTCCGTCGATGCCATCGGGGCCGATCTGATCAAGACCTTTCCGTACCCTGACCTGAAGCATGTGTCGCACCTGCTGAACATGGCGACTGACGCCGAGGCGCAAGGGTCGGCCCTGCGGATCGGCGCTCCCCGCAAGCTGCCATCGCACGGCGACCTCGACCACCGCCACGGCACCCTGTTCGAGGTGAAGATCGATACGGGAAAGCTGGCGGATGGCCGGCCCGCGCCCGCGCTCTACGTGCATTTGCATGCCAAGGCGCCGATCACGGCCGAGGCGTGCCGCACCGTGCCTTTCGAAGCCCTTGACGCGTTTCATGTGAAAACTGCCGATCAGCGGGGCAAGGGTCCGACCTGGGAGTTGCTCAACGACGCCCTGCACAGCGTGCACCGGGGCGTGCTCGACGCCGAGGTGCTGAAAGCGCTGCAGCACCGCATGGCAGGCCCCTGATCCTGCAGGCCTGCCCTGCCGCCTGTCACAGCCCCGGCAACTCTTGCTTCAGCCGCTCCAGAAAGGCCTGCGCAGCCACGGGCAGCGCGCGGCCGGCGAGGGTCTGCACTTCGATGTCGCGCAGGTCCATGCCCGGGTCGCCGAGGGGCCGGGCCACGATGGCGCCTGCGGCCACGGCATGGCGCGTGGCGATTTCGCTCGATACCGATACGCCGCCGCCATGCGCCACGAACTCCAGCACCGTGCGGGCGTGGTTGCTGACCAGCACGGGCTCCAGCTGCAGGCCCTGGCGGCTGCAGGCCATGTCGATCATCTGGCGCACGATGGTTTCCTGCGGCGGCAGCACGAGCGGGAACCGGGCCATCTGCGCCAGGCTGACGCGGCTGGCGCCAGCCAGCGGATGCCCGGGCGGCAGCATGGCCAGCACGGGCGCGCTCTGGCGGTGGGCCACCTGGATGCCGGGCTGCGGCGCGCGGCTGAAGCACAGGCCGATGTCGGCCACACCCGTGCGCACGGCCTCCGGCACCTGCGCGGTGGGCAGCGCCGTCACCGTGAAGCGGATGCCCGCATGCTCGCGCTGGAACGCCACGCACAGCCGGGGCACCAGTTCGTTGGCGAACACATCCGAGGTGGCCAGGCGCACCTGGCCCGCACGCAGCCCGAGCAGCGCGCCGATCTCGCCCAGCGCGCGCTCCGCGTCCAGCCCGGTGCGCCGCGCATGCGTCGCGAGGATCTCGCCGGCCGCCGTCAGCACCATGCCGCGCGGGTGCCGCTCGAACAGCGGCGTGCCCAGCTGCGCCTCCAGCCCCGCAATCTGGCGGCTCAGGGCCGATGCGGCCACGTGCAGCCGGGCGGAGGCTTCGGTCAGCGATCCGCATTGCGCCACTTCGAGGAAGTAGCGCAGGGCGGTGTCTTGCAGCAGGTGGGCTCGCATGGTGGAGAAAGGCGCAAACGGCTTTGAAGGGGCTTGGAAGGGGTTTGCTCGGGAATGTGCAAAGTATCGAGTGCTTTGCCATTGCGGCAAAGGTCTTTGCCGAATTGCTGTTGGTCAGCGGGCGCACCGATTCCTAAGATGGCCCCTTTTGCCGCGTGCCCGATCGGAGTGCTCCATGCGATTCGTGAATTTCACCCGCTGCCTGCTCGTTGCGTTGTCGCTCGCCGCGATGGCCGGCGGGGTCTCTGCGCAGACCTGGCCCAGCCACCCCGTGCGCGTGATCGTGCCGTTTCCGGCCAGCGGGGCCACCGATCTGGTGGCGCGCGTAGTCACGCAGCGCGTCTCGCAGGACCTTGGCCAGCAGATGGTGGTGGACAACCGGCCCGGCGCGGGCGGCACCATCGGCGCGG
Source organism: Acidovorax sp. KNOB132 (assembly GCF_057541515.1). Classification (NCBI taxonomy): domain Bacteria; kingdom Pseudomonadati; phylum Pseudomonadota; class Betaproteobacteria; order Burkholderiales; family Comamonadaceae; genus Acidovorax; species Acidovorax sp. KNOB132. Next base: position 2,305 of record NZ_BAAJYT010000041.1, on the reverse strand, counting down.
CCGAGGCCGCCAAGGCCCCGGCCGACGGCTACACGCTGCTGCTCACCACCAGCAGCACGCACGCGATCTCGCCCCACCTCATGCCGCGCCTGGCCTACGACCCGCGCAAGGACTTCACGCCCGTGGCCCACGTGGCGGATGCCGCCAGCGTGCTGCTGGTCACGCCCTCGCTGCCCGTTAAATCGGTGGCGGACCTGATCGCCTACGCCAAGGCGCACCCCGGCCAGCTCAACTACGCCAGCAGCGGCAACGGCACCATCGTGCACCTCAATGCCGCGGCCTTCAGCGCGCAGGCCGGCATCGAGATGACGCACGTGCCCTACAAGGGCACGGCCCAGTCGATCGCCGACCTGGCGACGGGCCAGGTGCATGTGCTGTTCGACTCGATTCCCACCGGCATGCCCCACGTGAAGAGCGGCCGCCTGCGGGCCCTGGCCGTGACCAGCCAGCAGCGCAGCGCGCTCGCGCCCGAGCTGCCCACGCTGGCGGAGTCCGGCCTGCCCGGCTATTCGTCGGTGACCTGGTTCGGCGTGTACGCACCGGCCGGTGCGCCGCCCGCGCTGGTGGAGCGCATCCACCAGGCCTTCGCCAAGGCCATGCAGGCCCCGGACGTCATCGCCAGCCTGGCCAAGCTGGGCGTGGAGCCGGCCCGGCCCAGCACGGCCGCGCAGTTCGCCGCCATGGTGCAGGCCGACAGCGCACGCTGGGCCGCCGTGATCCGCGAGCGCAAGATCACCCTGGAACAATGAGTCCGCCCCGAGCGCCTTCCCCAACCCAAGGAGACAAGACATGACCCAAACGCCCCCACCGAACGCCACCGCCCTCGACTGGGGCCAGCCCTACGCCTCGCAGCGCAGCCCCGTCATGGGCCGCAACATCGTTTCCGCCTCGCAGCCCCTGGCCGCCCAGGCCGGGCTGCGCATGCTGATGGCCGGCGGCAACGCGGTGGACGCGGCCATTGCCACGGCCATGGCGCTGACGGTGGTGGAGCCCACGGGCTGCGGCATCGGCAGCGATGGCTTCGCCATCGTGTGGGATGGCAAGGAACTGCACGGCCTCAATGCCTCGGGCCGCTCGCCGGCGGCCTGGACGCCCGAATACTTCGCCCAGCGCGGCGGCATTCCCGAGTCCGGCTGGAACGCCGTGACGGTGCCCGGCGCGGTCTCGGCCTGGGTCGCGCTGTCGCAGCGGCTGGGCAAGCTGCCGTTCGCGCAACTGGCGCAGCCCGCCATCGAATACGCGCGCGGCGGTTTTCCGGTCTCGCCCATCATCGCCACGCAGTGGGCGCTGGGGGCGGACCGGCTGGGTGCCCAGCCGGGTTTCGCGGAGTGCTTCATGCCCGGCGGGCGGGCGCCGCGCGCGGGCGAGATCTTCCGCAGCGAAGCGCATGCCCGCACCCTGGAGCTGATCGCCGAAACCGGCGGCGAGGCCTTCTACCGCGGCACGCTGGCCCGCCAGATGGCCGCCCACGCGCAGGCGAATGGCGGCGCGATGACCGAGGACGACCTCGCCGCGCACCAAGCCGACTGGGTGGGCACGGTGAGCCAGCCGTTCGGCGACGCGGTCGTGCATGAAATCCCGCCCAACGGCCAGGGCATCGCTGCGCTGATCGCGCTGGGGCTGCTCGACGCCGTGGGCATCGGCACGCGCCCCGTGGACGACGTGGAGACGGTGCATGCCAGCATCGAGGCCATGAAGCTCGCGCTGGCCGACCTGTACGAGCACAACGCCGACATCGACGCGATGCGCGTGGCGCCGCGCGACCTGCTGGACCCGGCCTACCTGCGCGAGCGTGCCCTGCACATCGATCCGGCGCGCGCGGGCGATCCCGGCCACGGCGCGCCGCGCCGCGGCGGCACGGTGTACCTGGCGGCCGCCGATGCCTCGGGAATGATGGTGTCGTTCATCCAGTCCAACTACATGGGCTTCGGATCGGGCGTGGTGGTGCCGGGCACCGGCATCAGCCTGCAGAACCGGGGCCACGGCTTCAGCCTGGTGCCGGGCCATGCCAACGAGGTGGGCCCGCGCAAGCGCCCCTCGCACACCATCATTCCGGCGTTCGCCATGCATGCCGACGGCACGCCGCGCATGGCCTTCGGCGTCATGGGCGGCCCCATGCAGTCGCAGGGCCACGTGCAGATGGCGCTGCGCGTGCTGCGCTACGGCCAGAACCCGCAGGCCGCCGCCGATGCGCCGCGCTGGCGGGTCACCGGCGGCCGGGGCGTGGCCGTGGAGCCGGGCTTCGATCCTGCCGTGCTGGCCGAACTGCGCGCGCGCGGCCACGAGGTCACCGGTGGAGTCGGGC
>NZ_BAAJYT010000040.1:0-26130 GCF_057541515.1 Acidovorax sp. KNOB132 | reverse complement strand
GATCTGGCGGGCCTGCTGGCGCGGGTGGAGGCGCAGTACCCGCAGGTGCGGCTGCAGGTCACGGTGCAGAAAAGCGGGCTGGTCGAAGCGGGCTATGCCGGCGGCGAGTTCGACGTGGGGCTGACCATGGCCTTGCCCGCCGCGCGCACGACGGCCGGCGCGGCCCGCGCACGGCCTGCCGCCAATGCCGCCACGGCGAAGGCGTCGCTGCTGCGCCAGGAGGCCCTGCACTGGATGGCCGCCCCCGGCGTCACGCGCGTGCGGGGCGAGCCGCTGCGCCTGCTCGCGCTGCCCGACAGCTGTTCGCTGCACCAGTTCACCGTGTCGCTGCTGGAACGCCGCCGGGTGCCTTACCGCATCGCGCTGCTGGCCTCGGGCGTGGCGGGGCTGCAGTCGGCGCTGGCCGCGGGCCTGGGCGTGGCCTGCCTCAATGCCTCGGCGCTGTGCCCCGGCGTGCGGGTGCTGCCGGCGCCCCACGGCCTGCCGGCCTTGCCGCAGGCGGGCTTTTATCTGCTGCCGCCCCGGGCCGGGGAGTCGGACTTCGTGCGCGAGGCGCGCGGGGTGCTGGCGGCGGGCTTTGGCTGATCCCCGCACGTCCGTGCGGATTGCTATTGAAAATATAGCGGCATGCCCTAGTTCTAGTTGCGCTGGAGGCACTTTTCGCTCCTGGTCGGTGAATGGCGGCCCTTCTAGCCCTCGGCCCGGATGGCCGCAGGGGCGCCCGCCCGCATGGCCCTGCCGGCACGGGGGGGCGGGCCGGCTGACTACAATCGCGCTCCCCGAAAGGCGGCTGTCCCGGCCGCCTTTCGCGTTTCCATCTCCCGGGACCATGTAGAGGACCACCATGTACAAAAACCTCGCAGCCACGCTCGTGGCCGCTTGCTGTTGGCTTTCCCCCGCCTTTTCCCAAACCAGCCACACCGCCCAGACCGTCCCCCCGGCCGTGGTGAAGGCCGGCTTCGTTTATGTCTCGCCCATCACCGAAGCGGGCTGGACGCGCCAGCACGACGAGGGCCGCAAGGCCGTCGAGGCTGCCTTGGGCGACCGCGTGCGCACCACGTTCGTGGAGAACGTGGCCGAGGGCGCGGACGCCGAGCGCGTCATCCGCGACTTGGCCGCCACGGGACACCAGATCATCTTCACGCCCAGCTTCGGCTACATGGAGCCCACGCTGCGGGTGGCGCGGGACTATCCCGGCGTGAAGTTCGAATCCATCACCGGCTACCAGACCGCGCCCAACGTGGCCACGGCCAACGCCCGTTACTACGAGGGCCGCTACCTGGCTGGCGTCGCCGCCGGGCGCATGACGCGCACCAACGTGGCAGGCTACGTGGCCGGCTTTCCCATCCCCGAGGTGCTGCAGGGCATCAATGCGTTCACGCTGGGCCTGCGCTCGGTCAACCCCCAGGCCACGGTCAAGCTGGTGTGGCTGGACGTGTGGTTCGACCCGCCCAAGGAACGCGATGCGGCCATGGCGCTGTTCAACCAGAACGTGGACGTGGTGGTCTTCCACACCGGCTCCACGGCGGTGATGGCCGCGGCCCAGGAGCGCGGCAAGCTCGCGATCGGCTACCACTCCGACATGCGCCGAATGGGGCCGGACGCGCAGATCCTCGCCGTCACGCACCAGTGGGGCGGCTACTACACCGAACGCGTGCGCGCCGTGGCGCAGGGCACATGGAAAAGCGGCAACCTCTGGGGCGGCGTGCGCGAAGGCATGATCCGCGTCGAGGGCTTCGGCAGCAAGGTGCCGCCGGCTGTGAAGGCCGAGGTGCTGGCCCGCCAGGAAGACATCGCCAAGGGGCGCTTCCACCCGTTCCGCGCGGGCGCGACGCCCGTGCGCGACAACACCGGCCGCGAGGTCATCGCCGCGGGCCAGACCCTCGGCGATGCGCAGATCCTGCAGATGAACTGGCTGGTCGAGGGCGTGCAGCGCTGAAGAGGGCGGAGAGGGGCCTTGGCGAGGGGCCGTCCTCTCTTTCGGCCGCTACAGGTGGCGCGCCACCAGCTGCGGCAGCGACGAGGCCAGCAAGGCCACGCCCGACGCGGTGAGCAGGCCCAGCACGATCTGCCGGAAGGCCACGTCGCTCAGCCCGATGTACAGCCGCGTGCCGAGCAGCGTGGGCACCAGCATCGCCGGCGCCACGATGGCGAAGAACGGCAGCATGTCCCGCGTGACCATGCCAGTGCCCAGGTAGGTGCCCATGGTGACCAGCAGCATCGACAGGTTGAAGTTCTGGATCACGGCGCGCTGCTGGTCCTTCTCGTAGCCGCGCAGGGTGCACCACAGCGTGGGCAGCGTGCCGGTGAATCCGCCGATGCCGCCCATCACGCCGCCGGCCAGCCCCACGACGCCATCGGCCACGCGGCCACCCGAGCGGATGCGCGGCAGGCGCTTGGCCATCAGCATGGTCGGGCACCACAGCACCAGCAGGGCGCCCAGCAGCGTCTTGAACCACACCATGTCCAGCCGTGGCAGCAAGGCCACGCCCAGCGGAATGCCCAGCAGACCACCTAGCACGAACGGCGCGAGCGTGCGCACGTCAAAGCCGCGGCGCACCGACACCGCCGCGACGATCTGCCCGGTGAGCGCCCCGAACACCGCCAGCGCCGCCGCCAGTCGCGGCTCCAGCGTCCAGGCCCAGAACGACATGGCCACCATGCCGAACGCGAACCCCGACAGCCCCTGCACGAACCCGGCCACCACGGCCCCGATGCCGACCACCCAGTAGATCGTTTCCATTGCGCGCTTCTCCCCCTTTTTTTGGATTGGAAGGCGTCCGGCCCCGCAGGGCCGCCGCCGCATGGGCTGCGATTGTGGGGGAGCCGCATGAGCCAATCTTTCTCATTTAGTATTGTCCCATAAGCCAATCGATATGGCTCTGGGAACGTTCAATGACCCCTGCCGAGATGGAGGCCCGGCTCGCGTCGCGGCTCAAGATACGCCACCTGGTGCTGCTGCGCATGATTGCGGAACACGGGTCGCTCACCCGCGTGTCGCACCGCATGGCGACCAGCCAGCCGGCCGTCACCCACGCGCTGGCCGAGCTGGAAGCCATGTTCGGCGGCGCGCTGTTCCACCGCTCCGCGCGCGGCATGGCGCCCACGGCGCTGGGGGAGCTGGTCATCGCCCGGGCCCGGGCGATGCTGGAGGACCTGGGCCATTGGGTGCGCGACATCGAGGCCGTGGGCCTGGGCCGCGCCGCGCACCTGCAGGTGGGCGTGATCCCTTTCGTGTCCGGGCGGCTGCTGGCGGCCGCCATCGGCCAGACGCGGCCGCAGGGCCTGCAGGTGACCGTGACCATCCACGAAGGCACCAGCGACCGCCTGCTGGAGCGCCTGCGCCAGCACGAACTGGACTGCGTGATCGGCCGTGCATCGGCCGTGCTCGACATGCAGGGGCTGGAGCATGAGGTGCTCTACCACCAGGAGCCCCGCCTCATCACCCACCGCCGCCTCGCCGCCCGGCTGGGGCGCCGGCCCCTGGCCTGGCAGGAACTGGCCCGGCTGGAGTGGATTCTGGGCGCCCGCCAGACGCCCATGCGCGAGCAGATCACCGATTTCTTCCTGCGCGCGGGGGTGGCGCCGCCCGCGCCGTTCGTCGAGAGCCTGTCATCCAAGCTCATCGGCGAGCTGATCGCGGCCAACGAAAAAGCGGTGTCCATCGTGCCCGCCGACATCGCGGAGGAACTGGCCCGCATCGCGGGTGTGGGCATCGTCGCCCACCGCTTCGGCTGGACGCTGCCGCCCATCACGCTGTTCCAGCGGACCGAGGGCGCTCGCTACGAAGAGCAATCGCTGTTCGTGGCGGCGCTGCGCGCGGTCTGCGCCCGGCAGGCGGCAGCGCAGGCAGGCGACGCGGCATAGCGCCGGGCACGCCGCTCACTGGGCTCCTTGCTGGCCTGGGTTTCATCTGCGCCGGTCTGGCAACTACCCGAAGGGATAGTTTCCGTGCGCCCCGGGCATTGCTGTAATGCCACCGACATGCCCGCCAGGCGCGCGATGCGCCGGCCGCGGCGCGCGGCGGGTTCAGAAAAAACCAAGGGGAGAAGGTCGATGCGAATGTTCATCACGGCAGCGCCTGTGGGCGCCGTTCCACAGCAAGCCCTGGCCCGGGAGCCGAAATTCCTGCCTGCCCGGTCGATCGAGGCCGCGGACGCCCAGGGCATGGGCCTGGCCCATCGGCTGGCCGCCGATGGCTGGGAGGCGGTGCCGGCCGGCGGCCTGGGGATCTGCGACAGCCTGGACGCCCTGCAGGTGGCCAGCGCGGCGGACGGGCCCCAGGCGCCGGGCCGCCGCCTGGGCGACGTGGAGGCACGCCGGCATCTGCCGGGTGTGGCCCTGCACCGCATCGCCTCGGCGAAGACGGCGCGCGAGCTGGTGCTGACGCTCACCTCCCAGGGTTGGGACGTGGCGGGCGCCGGCGATCTGGCATGGCGCGCGGAAACGATCGAGACCTACCTGCCGCCCGCATTGGTGGCCGCGTTGCAGGCCGAGGCGCCGCAGCTGCTGGACACCCTGCGCGAGCGCGGCTGGGCCGACCACGGCGCGGGCCACTGGAACCCGGGCAGGACCGCATCGCCGCACCTGCCCATCGCACCCGAAGCCATCGTCGCGCAGAGCGTGGCGGCCGTGCGCGAGGGGGCCGCCATCGTGCACCTGCACACGCGGGACTGCAGCGGCCAGCACCCGGTGCACGTGCCCGGGGTGGCCGTGCCGGTGCGCCTGGGGCGGCAGGCCAACCACATCGACGAAGCGCAGTACGCGGCGATCGTGCCCCGCCTGCACCAGGCGGCGCCTGCCGCCATCCTGAACCTGTCCACCAGCTTGCGGGGCGCGCCGCCGACTTCGAAAGCCCCGTGCGCCGGGTGCATCTGCGGGCCTATGGTGCGCAGCAGCGCGCGCCGGAGATGGGCTCCTTCAGCCCCGGGCCGGTGGTCTTCCAGGCGGGGGGCGGCTATGAAAACCCCCCGGCCTTCCTGGCGGCGCAGATCGCGCACTGCCGGCAATGGGGTGTGCGGCCCGAGGTGGAGGTGTTCAACGGCGCGATCCTGGACGGCGCTCTGGGGTCCTATCAGGCCGGCCTGCGTTCGGTGGGTGGGCCGGTGCTGTTCATGCTGGTGGTGGGGGTGGACCAGCACCGGCGCCTGCCCGAGGGCGGGGTGCAGGACGACTCCCTGCTGCCGGTGCAAGAGCGCAAGGACATCCTGCGCCTGCTGGCAGAGGGCTCTGCAGAGGCCTTCGAACAGGCCCTGGCCCAGGCGGTGGCGCGGCTGCGGCCGGTGGTGGCGCGCATCCGCGCGGAGTGCCCTGGCGCCAAGGTGTCCGCCCTCGTGCCCGGCCCGATGATCGTGCTGCTGCCCCGCATGGCTGTGGCCCTGGGCCTCGACGGCGTGCGGGTGGGCCTGGAAGATGCCTTGAACGTGCCGGATCCCGAGGTGGCGGGCGGCTGGCGCCGCGGCACCACGGCGGAGCAGGTGCGCTATGTGCGCGAGCAGTTGCAGGCCCTGGGGGTCACGGTGTTGACGGCCGAGGAAACGCGCGTGGCGCTGGACATGCCCCATCCCGATGTGGCGCTGCTGCAGGCCGCGATCGCCCGGCTGCAGCCGCTGGCCGCGACCGTGCCGCTGGACCGCCCCCGTGCCATGGCCAGCGCCGTGCTGGCGGCGCTGGCACCGCTGCAGCCCGCCTACGCGGCCCGGGAATCCCGGTTCCTGGACGCGCTGGAGGCCGCGGCCAACCACCTGCCGCCCGATCGGCAGGCACCGGGTGCGGGCGACCTCGCGCTCGCGGCCCTGCGCGACCATGGGCTGTACGCGCGCTTTTTCGTGGAGGAGCGTGATCGCTATCCCCGTGAAGGTGCGGCGGCGTTCCGGCATGTCTATCCGCTGCAGGCCCTGAACTTCGTGCGCGAGTTGCTGGCCGAGCGCCAGCGCCCCGGCGGCCGGTGGGACGCGGCACTGCAGGCCATGGCTACCGAAGCGGGCCTGCCGCCCCATGCCTACCAGGTGCCGCCTGCGCAGTTCAAGGGGCCAGAGGGGCGGTTTCTCGAATTCCTCACCGCCATTCCCTGCCACTACACGGACGACCGCACCGACATCGTCCATACCGCCGTGCGCAGCGAGCCCGGTTACAGCGCCGCCATGGCCGTGCTGTTCGAGGCCATCCACGAGCGGGCGGTGGCCCTGCGGGCCGATTCGGAGGCCGAGCCCAAGAGCGCCGGCATCCGGGTGTACCGGGACGCGCCGCGCAGCGGCGGCCTGGCGGGGCCCATCGACATGGACGTGGCGGCCGTGCAGGGCGCCATCGCCCGCGGCGCATGGATCGTCCTGCCGAGCACGCCCACCACCCACTACCCGGAGGGGCTGAAGCTCTCCACCGGGCTCACGGCCACGTTTGCCCGGTTCCTGGAGCGCACGCAGGCCGCCGCCGAGGTGCTCGGCATCGCGCACGCGGGCCTCGATGCCGACGGCACCGTGCTGATCGAATCCAGCATGCTGCACAACCGCTTCACGCTCAACACGAAAGCGCATGCGCAGGTGGTCAGCCACTCGTCCCGCCTCATTTACGAGCGCGTGGTGCTGCCCCGGCTGGTCGCGTTGCCGCGGGCGCTGGCCTGGACGGTCACCGGGCTGGTGGAGCGCGATGCGGCGGGCCGGCCGCTGAACCGCGACGGGCAGCCGGCGGGGCGGCTCTCTTTCCAGGGCATCGAAGACCTGGTGCGGCTGCATTTCCTGGCGCACAGCTCCGGCATCGCGACCATCCAACAGATCGACAACGCCGCCCGGGCCGACCTGCAGCGGCTGGGCTATTCGGTGCAGGAGCAGGAGGAAATCTTCAACCGCTCCGTCGCCCTGTCGTTCGCGTCGGCCTGCGATGTGAACCTGTCCGTGCTCGGCACACCCACCGTGGACGTCACCGCGCTGAACGATGTGCGCAGCGTGGCCGGCACCACCACGCCGGACTACCTGTGCGGCAGCGGCAACGGGCTCTGGAGCCTGGCGCCGCTCCTGCCGCACCGCGACGACGAGGCGTTCCGCTACGGCAGCGCGCACTGGATCTTGCGCAAGGGCGAGCAAAAGAAGCTGCTGCTGCGGCTGGCGGGCGTGGTGCTGCGGGAAGACCCCGTGCGCCTGCACGACGGGCACTCCATCCGCCGCTACCTGGAAGGCGCGCCCGCTTCTCTGGTCGAACTGGTAACGCTGCTGCAGACCGCTCCCGCCTCGCTGCGCGCCGACATGCTGCTGCGCCAGCATTTCGCACGGCATGGCTCCCCATCACGCCCCGTGTCCGCGGCCCGGGATCGCGCGGCGGACCTGGCCCTGGCCGGTGGTGCCGCCTGATGCGGCGGCGCACCGCATCCGCGAAGGAGACATGACCATGGCCAGGATCGCCATCATCGGGGGCGGCTGCAGCGGCACCCTCGTCACGCAAGCGCTGAGCCGCATGGGCGGCCATGCCGGGATTTCCGAGGTGCTGCTGTTCGACGAGTCCGGCGGGTTCGGCCCGGGACTGCCCTATGGCCGGGACACCAACGACGGCGAGTTCATCCTCAACATGGCTTCGTCGTTGCTGAGCGCCCGGACCGGCGAGCCGGACGGGTTCGACCGCTGGCTGCAGCAGCTCTGCGCGGGGCAGGCCGAAGCGCCCGGCGGATACGTGCGGCGCTCGCTCATGGGGGCCTACCTGCAGGATGTCGCCCACCAGGCCGAGAGCGCGTTCGCCGCACGCGGCGTGAAGCTGGTGCGCGTGGCGCAGGCGGTGACCGACATCGAGCGCGGGGCCAGTGGCTTTCACGTGGCCACGGCCCAGCATGCCTGGCATGTGGACCAGGTCGTGCTGGCGCTGGGGCATCTCAAAAAGCGCTCGCCGTTTCCGGGCGTGGCGCACTACCACGCGAACCCGTACCACAACCTGGGTGCCATCAAGGCCGAGCTGCCGCGGAACGCACGCATCGGCATCCTGGGCACCAAGCTCACGGCCATCGACATGGCGCTGCTGCTGGGCCGGCTCGGTGTGGAGCGCATCCACATGTTTTCCCATTCCGGCCAGTTGCCCCTGGTGCGCGGCGCCTTGCCCACCACGCCCCTGGTGCGCCCCGAGCACCGCTATGCGGGCGACACGCTGCGCGGCTTCCTGCGCTGGTTCCGCGAAAGCCATCCTTGTGGGCACGAATACCCGGGCCTCATGACGATCCGCGACCCCCTGGTCCGCATCGGCCGGGAGATCGAGGCGGCCCACGCCGTGCGGGACTGGCAGCTGCAGCTGGACGCCACCAAGGAGGACATCGACCGCTACTGGACCGCGCTGCGTCCGGACCAGAAGCGCCGGTTCTTTCGCAAATACCAGGGCCTTTGGATGAGCTACCGGCACCCGATGCCGCTGGACAACGCGCGCAAGATCCAGGCGCTGCTCCAGGCGGGCCGGCTGACCGTGCATCCCGGCTACCGGGCCACCCGGCTGGCGGAGGGCCGGCCGGGATTCCAGGTGGAACTGGCTGGCGGAACGCTGGCGCTCGACGGCATCCTGGATGCGACCGGCGTGGCCGGCAACCTGGCGCGCATCGATTCGCCGCTCATCGAGAACCTCATCGACCGCGGCCTGATCCGCCAGCACGAACTGGGCGGCATCGCGATCGATGCGCAAAGCTTTCAGGTGCTGGGCCAGCCCGGCCTGTTCGCCATCGGGGCGCTGACCCAGGGCGCGCTGTTCTACGTGTCTGCCATCGAGCGGCTTTTGCTGCACGCCCAGCGCATCGCGGGGCAACTGGGCCGCTCAGCCGCCCCGACGGCGGTCGGAGACCGCGAGGCGTTGCCGCCCCGGGAGCGGGTGGCGGGGTAGCGCCGCCGGTATGGGCCCCATGCGCTGCGGCGCATGAAAGGCGCCGTGCCCGGCGTTAAGCTGCCGCCATGCAAATCTACCGCTCCGGCCTGCTGCGTTTCGACGACGACCATTCGGCCCTGTATGAAGAAGACGGCCTGCTGGCCATCGGCCCCGATGCCCAGGGGCGCCAGCGCGTCCAGGCCGCAGGCGCCTGGAACACCCTGGCGGCCCATTACGCGCAATGGCCGGTGGTGCATTGGCCCGGCCGCATCATCGCGCCGGGGTTCGTCGACATGCACGTGCATTTTCCGCAGACCGACGTGATCGGCTCGCCCGCCGACGGCCTGCTGCCCTGGCTGGAAAACTACACCTTTCCCCACGAGTCCCGCTTTGCCGATCCGGCCTATGCCGCCGGCGTGGCCACCGTGTTCCTGGACGAATTGCTGCGCAACGGCGTGACCACCGCGCTCACGTTCGCCACCTCGCACCCGGCGTCGGTGGACGCGCTGATGGGCGAGGCGCAGGCGCGCGGACTGCGCCTGATCGCCGGCAAAGTGCTGCAGGACCGCCACTCGCCCGATGGCGTGCGCGACCAGACCGAACAATCCTTGCGCGACACCGAGGCGCTGATCCGCCGCTGGCACGGCCAGGACCGGCTGGGCTATGCCATCACGCCGCGGTTCGCGCCCAGTTGCACCGAAGCCCAGTTGCGCGGTGCGGGCGAACTGGCCGCGCAATACCCCGACGTGTGGATCCAGTCGCACGTGGCCGAGAACCTGGACGAGATCCGATGGGCCCGCGAGCTGTTTCCCGCGGCCCGCAGCTACCTGTCGGTGTACGACGACTTCGGGCTGATGCGCGAGCGCGCCGTGTACGCCCACTGCATCCACTTTGACGATGCCGACCGGGCGCTCATGCGTGACACCGGGGCGGTGGCGGCGGTCAGCCCCACCAGCAACCTGTTTCTGGGCAGTGGCTTCTTCGACTACGCCGGGGCCGACCGGGTCGGCTTTCGCTATGGACTGGCGAGCGATGTGGGGGGCGGCACGAGCTTCAGCCCGTTCCACACCATGCTCGCCGCCTACTACGTGGGGCGTGAAGGGCAGACGAAGCCCGGCCTGTCGCTTTCGCCGCAGGCGCTGTGGTGGCAGCACACGGCCGGCGCGGCGCGCGCGCTGGGGCTGGCGGGCGTCATCGGCAACCTGCAGCCCGGGTGCGAGGCCGACTTCGTGGTGCTGGACCCGCGCGCCACGCCGCTGCTGGCGCGCAAGACCGCGCACGCGGCCAACCTGGACGAACTGCTCTTCGCGATGATCGTGCTGGGCGACGACCGGGTGATCGAGCGCACCGTGGTTTCCCAAGCCGAATAGGCCCCTGGCGCAGGTTGCACTAGCGCAGGTCGCTATGAAAAATATAGTGCCTGCCCGCGCGTCCTCTCTACAATGGCGGCCCAGCAGGAGTGAGCAATGAGCATCAAAAGCGACAAGTGGATTCGCCGCATGGCGGAGCAGACCGGAATGATCGAGCCCTTCGAGCCGGGCCAGGTCCGTGAAGCGGAAGGCCGCAAGATCATCAGCTACGGCACCAGCAGCTATGGCTACGACATCCGCTGCGCGCCGGAATTCAAGGTGTTCACCAACATCCACAGCACCGTGGTGGACCCGAAGAACTTCGATGAAAAGAGTTTCGTCGACTTCGAAGGCGACAGCTGCATCATCCCGCCCAACAGCTTCGCGCTGGCACGCACGGTGGAGTACTTTCGCATCCCCCGCAACGTGCTGACCATCTGCCTGGGCAAGAGCACCTATGCCCGCTGCGGGATCATCGTGAACGTGACGCCGTTCGAGCCCGAGTGGGAGGGCTATGTCACGCTGGAATTCAGCAACACCACGCCGCTGCCGGCCCGCATCTACGCGGGCGAGGGATGCGCCCAGGTGCTGTTTTTCGAAAGCGACGAGGTTTGTGACGTGAGTTACAAAGACCGGGGCGGCAAATACCAGGGACAAAGCGGCGTCACCCTGCCCAAGGCCTGATACGCGCCTGATTTTTCGGGCGGTGGAGTCCTACACCGCCACGGCTTTTTTTGCCGTGAGCGGAGGCGGCTACGGTTTTTTACGATTCAGCCAGGTTCTGTGTTGCATCCGGTTGGATGCTGTAAATCCCACGCAGAACGCTGCCTGAGGAGCCCACCATGCCTGCCACCCACCACGCCGTATCGTCTCTCCAGGCCGAGCGCACGGGCCTTTCGCATGTGCTGCACGAGGCTTCGGGAGGCAGTACCCACCGCTGCTACTGGCCCGCCGAAGCGCTTGATGCCTTCCTGCTGCAGATGGCTGCCCGTGGCCATTGCATCAGCGCCGCCATGATGCTCGGCGACCGCACCTACGCCCTGCAGCAGATCGAAATTGCTCGCGCCCTTCCGGGATGCGCCCTGCAAGCCCTGGTGCAGGAGTTGTCCGGGTATTTCGAAGACGCCGAGCCCGCCGCCGCCAGCGTGCATTGGTGCACGCGTTGATACAGGCAGGGAGCGCCTGAAGGTCGGCGCGTTGTGTGGATGCCTCTGGACCGGCCGCGTCCTACGCCCCCGCAGGCCATCGACCGGGTTTTCGACCCTGGCGCGCTGCCTAGCATCCCACCCATCCATTTCAGCCCCATCCGCAAGAGACTCCCATGCACGACGATTTCCATCCCCCTGTGTCCCCCGCCCCGACGCTGCGCCCTTGGCCCATCGTGATCGGCAGCGTGGTGATCGCGGCGCAACTCGTCGCGCTGGGCTGGGTGGTGCAGGGGCAGGTGCAGCAGGCATCGGAGCGTCAGGCGCACTGGGCGCCCCGGGGCCTGCAGAGTTCACCGGCCACCTATGCAGCGGTGGACGCGCCCTCGTTCAGCGAGCCGCAGCCTTGATGGCGTCGCGAATCGACCCATGGGAACTGCTGCCCGGCGTGCGGCACGGGCGTAACATCCGGCGCACCGCACCCGCAGGTGCGAGCAGGAGAACCGTATGAAATGGGAAGGCAACCGCGAGTCGGACAACGTCGAGGACCGCCGCGATGGCGGCGGCGGTGGGGGCATGCCGGTGTTCGGCGGCCGCAGCATCGGCATCGGCACCATCGTGGTGGCGTTACTGGGGGGCTGGATTTTCGGGATCAATCCGCTGACGATTCTGGGACTGCTGAGCGGCGGCGGAGGCGCTCCCGCCCAGGTCCAGCAGGCGCCGGCACATCGCCCGCCGGCCGACGACAAGATGGCGCGCTTCGTCTCCACCGTCCTGGCCGACACGGAAGACGTGTGGACCGACATCTTCCGCCAGGGTGGCAACGCCTATCAGGACCCGAAGCTCGTGCTGTTCCGTGGTTCCACACCCACTGCCTGCGGCACCGGCCAGGCGGCGATGGGCCCGTTCTACTGTCCCAGCGACCGCAAGGTGTACATCGACCTGGGCTTCTATGAAACCTTGAAGAACCGGCTGGGCGCACCGGGGGATTTCGCCCAGGCCTACGTGATCGCCCACGAGGTGGGCCACCACGTCCAGAACCTGCTGGGTATCAGCGCCAAAGTGGACCAGATGCGCGGCCGCGTCAGCCAGGTGCAGTACAACCAGCTGTCCGTTCGCCTGGAACTTCAGGCCGACTGCTTTGCCGGGGTCTGGGCCCACCATGCCCAGAATGCCCGCCAGATCTTGGAGCAGGGCGATGTGGAGGAGGCCATGAACGCCGCAGCCAAGATCGGGGACGACGCCCTGCAGCGGGCGGGCGGCGGCGCCGTCGTGCCGGACAGCTTCACCCACGGCACCAGCGCGCAGCGCCAGCGGTGGTTCCATGCAGGCCTGGAAAACGGCAGCGTGAAGGCTTGCGACACGTTTTCGGCCCGCAGCCTGTAGTGTGAACGCCGCAGTGGAAGCGTTCACCCTGCAATGCCTGGGGTGGCGTTTGCGCTTTTACAGCCATCGTATGGTGCTATGAATTGAATAGCATCGTGCCTTTGGCACACGAATGCCTACCCGAAAAAACACCCCGTTCAGCCCCTGGTGCGACAATAGCGGGCTAAATGACAAGTTCTTTCTCCAATTTATCGCTGGCTGAACCGCTGGCACGCGCCGTGGCCGAAATGGGCTACGAGTCCATGACGCCCATTCAGGAGCAGGCCATTCCGGTCGTCTTGACTGGCAAGGACGTGATGGGTGCGGCCCAGACAGGCACCGGCAAGACGGCCGCCTTCTCGCTGCCCTTGCTGCAGCGCCTGCTCAAGCACGAAAACAGCTCCACCTCCCCCGCCCGCCATCCGGTGCGCGCCCTGGTGCTGCTGCCGACGCGGGAGCTGGCCGACCAGGTCGCCCAGCAGGTCGCCCTGTACGCCAAGTACACCAAGCTGCGCAGCACCGTGGTGTTCGGCGGCATGGACATGAAGCCGCAGACGCTGGAGCTGAAAAAAGGCGTGGAAGTGCTCGTGGCCACGCCCGGTCGGCTGCTGGACCACATCGAAGCCAAAAATGCGGTGCTGAACCAGGTCGAGTACGTGGTGCTCGACGAAGCCGACCGCATGCTGGACATCGGCTTCCTGCCCGATCTGCAGCGCATCCTCTCGTACCTGCCCAAGCAGCGCACCACGCTGCTGTTCAGCGCCACGTTCTCCCCCGAGATCAAGCGCCTGGCAGGCAGCTACCTGCAAGACCCGATCACGATCGAAGTGGCGCGCCCCAACGAAACGGCTTCCACGGTGGAGCAGCGTTTCTACAGCGCCAACGACGACGACAAGCGCCGCGCCATCCACCAGGTGCTGAAGACGCGGGGCCTGAAGCAGGCGTTCATCTTCGTGAACAGCAAGCTCGGCTGTGCCCGGCTGGCCCGCAGCCTGGAGCGCGAAGGCCTCAAAACCGCGGCGCTGCATGGCGACAAGAGCCAGGACGAACGCTTGAAGGCGCTCGATGCCTTCAAGCAGGGCGAAGTCGATCTGCTGGTGTGCACCGACGTGGCGGCACGCGGACTGGACATCAAGGATGTGCCGGCCGTGTTTAACTTCGACGTGCCGTTCAATGCCGAGGACTACGTGCACCGCATCGGCCGCACGGGCCGCGCAGGCGCCTCGGGCCTGGCGGTCACGCTGGTGTCCAGCAGCGACACGCGCCTGGTGGCGGACATCGAAAAGCTCATCAAGAAGAAGATCGATCTCGAAGCCCTCGAGTACGAGGAAGACCGCCCCCGCGGCCGCATCAACGACGGTCAGCGCGCGTGGCGCGAGGATGGCCAGCGCGAAGGTGGCCGGCGTGAGCGGGGCGGCGAGGCGCTCGACCCGCGCGGCAGCGCGCCGCGCAGCAGCTACCGCGCCCCTTCGGCACCCCGCGATCCGTTCTTCGACAAGCCCTACGAGGCACCGGCCACCGAGGCGGCGCCCCATTGGGAGTCCGCGTCCAAGGCCCAGCCGGCGCGCAGCGGCATCTCGGCCAACATCAAGCCCAAACGCAAGGTGGCGGCCCTGTTCAAGGCCGTGCAGCCCGAAACCGAAACCTCCTCGCAGTGAGCGCCCAGGGCCGATCCGTCGGCCGGGGCCAGACCCGCTCAGGCCCTGGGTGATTTCTTATTGCCGTTGGGCAGTGGGTGGCCCGTTCTTGTTCAGGCCCCTGGCTTTTGCGCCTCCTCGCAATCGACATGGCAGTGCTCGCGGTCTGCCAACGTGCGGCCAAAGCGGACCGCGCTGAGGCAGCCTCCCCACACGCAACCGGTGTCCAGCGCCAACAGGTTGGAGCGGTTCATCCAGCCCAGGGTGGACCAGTGCCCGAATGCCACCAGCCCGTCCTGCGTTTTTCGGCCCGGTGCTTCGAACCACGGCACCAGGCCGGCGGGGGCAGCGCTGGCACCCTCGCTGCTCTCGAAATCCATGGCGCCCTCGGGTGTGCAGAAGCGCAATCGTGTGAAGGCATTGACGATCACGCGCAAGCGGTCCGTCCCCGTCAGCGTGGGTTCCCAGCGGTCCGGGGTGTTGCCGTACATGGCGTGAAGGAATGCGGGCATGTCGGCACCGCGCAGCACGGCCTGCACCTCGTCGGCATGCGCCAGCACATCCTGGGCCGACCACGAGGGCAATACGCCCGCGTGGACCATCAACAGGGGCTCTCCACCATGCACATGCTGGCGTGCCAGCGGCTGGTGGCGCAGCCAGTCCAGCAGGGCCTCGCGGTCGGGTGCCTGCAGCACCTGGTCCAGCGTGTCGCGGCGGGAAGGCTTGCGGGCCCCGTGGGCGGCCGCCAGAAGATGCAGGTCGTGGTTGCCCAGCAGGCTGCGCAGGCTGTCACCCTGCTGCATGCAGCGGCGCAGCACGGCTGCGGAATCAGGGCCTCGGTTCACCAGGTCGCCCAGCAAATAAACGGTGTCCCGGCTGGGAGAGAACCCGATGTGGTCCAGCAGGCGCTGCAATGCCGTATCGCAGCCTTGAATATCCCCGATGCAGTAGAGCGCCATGGCGTTTCCGAAGGTGGTAAACCTGCATTGTCGCGGCTGCAAGGAGTTGTGCCAGGTAATCGCCCAGGCCGGGATAGCCCAGCCGATGCAAATCGGGGCGCGCGCTTCGATATGGCTGAGCTGGCAGAGTTCCCCGAAATTCCAGAAATCGATGGGTTATTCAAGAGGTGGATTGCGCCCGCTTTCTCTGCACGATATTGAAAGATACCTATAATGCGGCCTTCGTTATTAATCTCCGCACACTACCATGAGCACTAGCTACAAAGACCTGCTGAAACAGCGTGAAGAACTTGAGCAGCAAATCGGCGAAGCACGTCGCCGCGAACTTTCCGATGCCATCAATCAGGTTCGCAATCTGGTGGCGGAGTATGGCCTGACCGCCCAGGACGTATTTCCTACGGGCCGCGCCCGCAGTGCCAGCGCCGGCGTCAAAGTCGCTCCCAAATATCGCGATCCTGCGACGGGCCAGACATGGACGGGCCGTGGCAAGGCTCCCAAGTGGATCCAGAACCAAGACCGCGAGCAATTCGCCATTTGATGGGCAAACCTTGAATTCCAGATCCCGCGCAGACCTTGTCGGCGCTGCGGATTGGCAAGAGCAACCCACGCAATAAACAGCCCGCCTTGGCGGGCTTTTTTCATGGCCACGGAATACCGTTCCGTTTGGTTGGGCGGCATGGGCATCCATGATGTGTGTCTTGGCTTTCCGTTCATGGGTGCACTGAGTGCTTTCTGCGTTGCGTCTTGTCTCGAAATCCCAACCATTGGGAATTGGCTTCACCTTCATCAGGGGTGCTGCTGCACAGCGATTAATTTCAAGAGAGATGATTCAATAAAAATGGAGATTCCACGGTGCGGTATTTCATTAATCGAATGGCCCGCGGTATATGGTTGCGCACTTACTCGCGCTGCGGTTCCCATGGCGTAGGACGGCAGGCCTTGTGATCGGGCGTTTTGCCTGGAGTTTGGCGGTGGACTCTCTGAAATGTCGTGCATGCGATTACCCCACGATTGCATCGATATGTAGGACTGCCAGAATAGGTGCTCTCGTCCCCACAGGAGTAGCACTACATGGCCTCGATGTCACCCCCGGTTTCCCGCCACGCGTTCGCATCCACCCTGAAGAATTTCACGACGGGGTCCGGTAAAAGCGGCAAGTTCTATTCGCTCCCGGCACTGGCCAAGCAATACCCGTCGATCAAACGGCTGCCGGTTTCGATTCGGATCGTTCTGGAATCGGTGCTGCGCAACTGCGATGGCCGCAAGGTCACGGCGGAACACGTGGAACAGTTGTCACGCTGGCAGCCGGTGGCCGACCGCAAGGACGAGATTCCCTTCGTCGTGTCGCGCGTGGTGCTGCAGGATTTCACCGGAGTGCCTTTGCTGGCCGATCTAGCCGCCATGCGCAGCGTGGCCCAGCGCCTGGGCAAGAAGCCCAAGAAGATCGAGCCGCTGGTGCCCGTGGACCTGGTGGTGGACCACTCCATCATGGTGGACCACTACGGCACGAAAAAGGCGCTGGACCTGAACATGAAGCTGGAATTCCAGCGCAATCGCGAGCGCTACGAATTCATGAAGTGGGGCATGCAGGCATTCGATACCTTCGGCGTGGTGCCGCCCGGGTTCGGCATCGTCCACCAAGTGAATCTGGAATACCTGGCGCGGGGGGTGCACAAGAGGGCCGATGGCGTGTACTACCCCGACACGCTGGTGGGCACGGACAGCCACACGACCATGATCAACGGCATCGGCGTGGTGGGCTGGGGCGTGGGTGGCATCGAGGCCGAGGCGGCGATGCTGGGGCAGCCGGTGTATTTCCTGACCCCGGACGTGGTGGGCTTCGAGCTGACCGGCCAGTTGCGCGAAGGCGTGACCGCCACCGACCTGGTGCTCACGGTGACCGAGATCCTGCGCCAGCACAAGGTGGTGGGCAAGTTCGTGGAATTCTTCGGCGAGGGCACGCGCACGCTGTCGCTGCCCGACCGGGCCACCATCGGCAACATGGCGCCCGAGTACGGCGCGACGATGGGCTTTTTCCCGGTGGATGAAAAGACCATCGATTACTTCAAGGGTACCGGCCGCACCGACAGCGAGATCGAAGCGTTCGAGGCGTATTTCCGCGCCCAGGGCCTTTTCGGCGTGCCGCTCGCCGGCGAGATCGACTACTCCAAGATCGTGCGCCTGCACCTGGGCGATGTGACCCCCAGCCTCGCGGGACCAAAGCGGCCCCAGGACCGGATCGAGCTGGGCAACGTGAGCAGCGACTTCGTGTCGCTGTTCAGCAAGCCCGCGGCGGAAAACGGCTTCAACCGCCCGGCCGAACTGCTGCACACGCGGCACCACATCCACCGGGGCGACGAAGGCGTGAGCGAGGCGGTCCCGGCGGAGAAGCCCGCTCCTGCGGGTGGCCCGCGTTTCCTGGTCGAGATGGAGCACAACAAGCCGCCGCTGGCGGTCACGCATGCCGATGCCGCCGTGCGCCTGCCGACCAAGGGGGTGGACCCCACCATCGGCAACGGCGACGTGCTGATCGCCGCCATCACGAGCTGCACCAACACCTCCAATCCGAGCGTGCTCCTGGCCGCCGGACTGCTGGCCAAGAAGGCCGTGGAGGCCGGCCTGAAAGTGCGGCCGCACATCAAGACCTCGCTCGCGCCCGGCTCCCGCATCGTCACGGAATACCTCACCGAAACCGGTCTGATGCCCTATCTGGAAAAGCTCGGTTTCGCGCTGGCAGGTTATGGCTGCACGACCTGCATCGGCAACGCCGGCGACCTGGCGCCCGAGCTGAACGAAGCCATCACCGGCAACGATCTGGTCTGTGCCGCGGTGCTGTCGGGCAACCGCAATTTCGAGGCCCGCATCCACCCCAACATCAAGGCCAACTTCCTGGCCAGCCCGCCCCTGGTGGTGGCGTACGCGATCGCCGGCACGGTGCTGCGCGACCTCATGACGGAGCCGGTGGGCAAGGGCAAGGGCGGGCGCGACGTGTACCTGGGCGACATCTGGCCCACCAGCGATGAAATCCACGCGCTGATGCGCTACGCCATGAACGGAAAGGCCTTCCGTGACAACTACGGCAAGGTCAAGACCGACCCGGGCGCGCTCTGGAACAACATCAAGGGCGTGAAGGGCGACACCTACGACTGGCCCGCCAGCACCTACATCGCGGAGCCGCCCTTCTTCGCGCGGTTCACGCTGGAGGCCAAGGAGCGGGCGGTGGGCGCGGACGGCTCCAAGGCGTCGGAGTCGGTCGTGGGCGCACGCATCATGGCGCTGTTCGGCGACTCGATCACCACCGACCACATCTCGCCGGCGGGCTCCATCAAGGAAACCTCGCCCGCCGGGCAGTGGCTGCTGCACAACGGCGTGATGAAGCAGGACTTCAACAGCTACGGCGCGCGCCGCGGCAACCACGATGTGATGATGCGCGGCACTTTCGCCAACGTGCGCATCAAGAACCTGATGATTCCGCCCACCGCCGACGGCTCGCGCGAGGAGGGCGGCGTCACGCTGTTCCAGAACGAGGGCGAGCTGCAGGGCACGAAGATGTTCATCTTCGATGCGGCCATGAAGTACATCGCCCAAGACACCCCCACCGTGATCTTCGCGGGCGAGGAATACGGCACCGGCTCCAGCCGCGACTGGGCGGCCAAGGGC
The DNA here is from genome assembly GCF_057541515.1 of Acidovorax sp. KNOB132. Taxonomy (NCBI): domain Bacteria; kingdom Pseudomonadati; phylum Pseudomonadota; class Betaproteobacteria; order Burkholderiales; family Comamonadaceae; genus Acidovorax; species Acidovorax sp. KNOB132. Next base: position 7,192 of record NZ_BAAJYT010000040.1, on the reverse strand, counting down.
ACGCAGCTGCTGGGCATCAAGGCGGTGGTGGCCAAGAGCTTCGAGCGCATCCACCGTTCCAACCTCGTGGGCATGGGCGTGCTGCCCCTGCAGTTCAAGGCGGGCGATTCCTGGGAGTCGCTGGGCCTGACCGGCAACGAGACGATCGACGTGGCTCCGGATTCGGAACTCACCCCGCAAAGCGACGCGCTGCTGACGATCCGCCGGGCCGACGGGTCGCGCCAGGAGGTCACGGTCACGCTGCGCATCGACACGCCGATCGAGGTGGACTACTACCGCGCCGGCGGCATCCTGCCCTATGTGCTTCGGCAGTTGTTGACCGCCTGATTGGGGGACATCCGCCCAGGGGGCGAGCGGCCCGATACACTTGTGACGATATGTTCAGGTAACCCGCCGCCGCCATGACCTCCCCTCCCCACCGTCCGGTCACTGCAGCCATCGCGCGGACGCTTTTGTCGGAGGCGCCCGCGGTCACGCTGATGCTGGTGGTGGCGGTACTGGCGCTGCTGCTGGTGCCGGTGGTGCAACTGCTGGGTTCGGGCCTGCAGGGGCTGCACGGCCTGGAGCCTTTCCTCGACATGGTGGTGGTGCTCATCGGCCTGCTGGCCGTGGCGGTGTCCCTGCACATGCTCGACGACACGCAGCAAGGCCGCGCCAACGTGCTCGTGGCGGGGCTGGCGACCGCTGCGGTCTGTAATTTCCTTCACGCCGTCCTGCTGCACCAGATGGAAAGCATGGCGTCCGTCACGCGGGCGAATGTCTCTTCCTACTTCGGATTGCTGGCCCATGGGGTCGAGGCGCTGACCCTGCTGCTGTTCGCCTTGCGGGTCTCGTTCCACGGGCCCGGCCGGGCCTGGGCCGTGGCCTCGGCCGGCGTGTCGCTGGTGCTCGTGTGGTCCGCCTCCAGCGGGTTGCCCGAGCAGTTTGGACTGGCGCATGGCGAGCGTTTCGCCATGGGGGCGGATGCCTTGCTCGGCGGTGCCATGGCGATGGCCGCCTGGGTCATGTATCGGGTGGACGACACCGCTGGCAACGAGCGCGGCCGGGGGCGCCGGCGCATCATGGCCTGCGCGGCGGCGGCGCTGGCGCTGGCGGAATTCGCCATGCTGCTGTACCCGCTGCACCCGGTCTTCGTCGACACGTTCGCGCACGCCTTGCGCGTGCTGGGGTATGCGCTGATGTTCCAGGCGGTGTTCATCGCCGGCATCCGCATGCCGTTCGCCCGTGCGCGCGAGGCCGAGGCCCGGTTGCTGGAGAGCGAACGCCGCCTGCAGCTGCTGGGCCGCAACCTGCCCGACAGCGTCCTGTACCAGCGCGTGCGCGAGGCAGACGGCCGCTGGCATTTCGTGCACATGGGCGATGCGATCGAGCGCCTGAACGGCATTTCGGCCCAGGCGGTGGTGAACGATGCCACCCTGTTCTTCGAGCAGATGGAGCCGCAGGACCGCCTGGCCTGCGCTGCGTCGGACGAGGCGTCTTACCGCACCATGGGCGTCGGCGACTCGGTGGTACGCATGCGCGTGGCCAACGGCCAGTTGCGCTGGATGCGCATGAGCTCCACCCCCCGGCCGCTGGACAAGGGCCGCGTGATCTGGGACGGCGTGCTGACCGACGTCACGGAGCAGCGGGAGGCCCAGGACCTGAGCCGCGCGCACGAGGTGCAACTGGCGAGCCTGCTCAGCCACCTGCCGGGCGGTGTCTCGCGGCTGGACCGCGATCTGCGCATCGTGTACGTGAACCCTTCGCAGGCGCACTGGCTGCGCCGTCCGGTCGAGGAACTCGAAGGCCAGTTCCTCGTGGACGTGCTGCCCGCCGACCTGATGGCCCCGATCCAGCCGCATTTCGACCGGGCGCTGCAGGGCGAGACGGTGGTGTTCGAGCACCGCATTCCCAAAACCCATGGCGCCCAGTTCTGGCACACCACGCTGGTGCCGGAGGTCGCCGCCGATGGCCGCACGGTGGCCGTGGTGGTGTTCGCGTTCGACCTGACCGAGCAAAAGCGCATGGCGCTGGAACTCACGCAGCAACGCACCCGCCTGGCCAGCCTGGTGAGCGCGATCCCCGACGTGGTGTTCCTCAAGGATGCGAACGGCTGCTACCTGTCGTGCAACCCCGTTTTCGAGCGCTTCATCGGGCGGCGCGAGCGCGACATCATCGGTCTGTCGGACGACGATCTCCTACCCGCCGTCGAGGCCCAGCGGGTGCGCCAGCTCGACCAGCGCGCCATGGCTGCCTGGCAGCCACTGGTGTACGAAGAGACCCTGACGTTCCAGGAGGACGGCTACGAGGGCTACTTCGAAACCATCAAGACCCCCATCCGCGACCTGCACGGCCATGTCACCGGGCTGCTGGGCGTGTGCCGCGACATCACCGACCGCAAGAAGGCCGAGCAGCAGATCGAATTGCTGGCTTTCTTCGATGCGCTCACCGGCCTGCCCAACCGCCGCCTGCTGCTGGACCGCCTGCAGCGCGCCAGCGCCGTCTGCCAGCGCAACGGCCAGCTGGGCGCGTTGCTGTTCATCGACCTGGACAACTTCAAGGACCTGAATGACACGCTGGGCCACGACATGGGCGACCAGCTGCTGGCGCAGGTGGCCACGCGCCTGGTGTCATGCGTGCGTGCCACCGACACGGTGGCGCGCTTCGGCGGCGACGAGTTCGTGGTGATGCTGGAAAACCTCGATGCCGGGCTGACCGAGGCAGCGACGCAGGCCGAGCACGTGGCCGACAAGCTCTTGCTGCAGCTCAACCAGCCCTTCATGCTGGGCACGCAGCAGCACTACAGCACGCCGAGCATCGGCATCACGCTGTTCGGCGACCAGCCGCGCAGCGTGGACGAGCTGCTCAAGCGCGCCGACCTGGCGATGTACCAGGCCAAGGCCGAAGGCCGCAACACGCAGCGCTTTTTCGACCCGGAAATGCAGGCCCAGGTGCATGCCCGTTCGCACCTGGAAGCCGATCTGCGCCAGGGTCTGGCCCGCCACGAACTCACGGTGCACTACCAGCCCATCGTGGACCACCGCGCGCAGCTGTGCGGCGCCGAAGCCCTGGTGCGCTGGCGCCACCCGGAGCGCGGCATGATCAGTCCCGGCGACTTCATCCCGCTGGCCGAGCAGACCGGGCTCATCCTGCCGCTGGGGCGCTTCGTGCTCGAATCGGCGTGCGAGCAGCTGGTGCGATGGGCCGAGCACCCCGACACCGCGCGGCTGACCATCGCCGTCAATGTGAGTGCACGGCAGTTCCGGCAGCCGGCCTTCGCGGCCGAGGTGCTGGAGACGCTGCAGCGCACGGGCGCCAACCCCCAGCGGCTCAAGCTGGAACTGACCGAGAGCCTGCTGCTGGGCGACATCGAGGATGCGATCCAGCGCATGGCCCAGCTCAAGAAGCAGGGCGTGGGCTTCTCGCTCGACGACTTTGGCACGGGCTATTCATCGCTGAGCTACCTGAAGCGGCTGCCGCTGGACCAGGTCAAGATCGACCAGGGCTTCGTGCGCGACGTGCTCACCGATCCCAACGATGCCGCCATCGTGCGCACCATCCTCGCCCTGGCCAAGAGCCTGGACCTGCAGGTGGTCGCCGAAGGGGTGGAAACCACGGGACAACTGGCCTTTCTCAAGCTGCACGGCTGCGAAGGCTTCCAGGGCTACCTGTTCGGCAGGCCGAGCCCGGTGGCCCAGTTCGAACGCGACCAGCAATTGCCGGGCACCCTGCCTGCGGCCGCAGAAGCTGGCGTGGCATGAGCGCGCTTTCCACCGCTCCCCCTGCCGCACCCGCCCAGTGCCCTCTGGGAACGGGCGGGGGCGCCGGTATCCACCGCCATGGCGGCGCGGCCGCGCATCGGATGGGTGGGCGCTGGCGCGGCACCGGCCCGCGCGGCGATGCACTGGCTGGCCAGCCACCGCCCCGACTGGGAAGTGTCCCCCGCGGAATTCGCGGCCGGTAGCGATGGCGTGGCGCGGTCCCCTGTGGTCGCGGTGCCGCAGGCCTGCCAGGCGTTGGTGCTGGACCTGGAACGCGGTGCGAACGCCTTGCCGGATTGGGCGGCCCAGGCGCGCACCCAGCCCCTGGTGCTCTGCCTGGACCCTGCGCAGGAGGCGCTCGCCGCGCGTGCCCTGCGCCTGGGGCCCGGGGATTACGTGCTGCGCGCCGAAGGCGGCGCGCACCTGCCGCAACTGGCCCAGCGGCTGGCGGCGCTGCTGCAGGCGCATGCGCCGCACGGTTCGATGCCCGCCGCCTTGCCCGCGCTGCCGTGGCCGGACGAACCCCCTTCGCAGCGCGCGCTGCTGCAGACCACGCTGGCCAGCATGAGCCAGGGCCTGTACACCGTGGGGCCCGACGGCCGCATCACCGTCTACAACGACCGGGTGCTGGAGTTGCTGGAGCTGCCGCGCGAACTGCTCGATGCCCGGCCCACGCTGATGGAGCTCAAGCAGCTGCAGCAAGCGCGCGGCGATTTCGGCGAAAGCGCGGAACTGGTCGATGCGCAGGCGCGGGCCTATGTGCAAAGCGCTGGCGGCCTTCCGTCTCCTGCGGTGTATTGGCGCCGCACGCGCCACGGCCGCACGCTGGAGGTGCACACCACGCAACTGCCCGACGGCGGCATGGTGCGCACCTTCACCGACGTGACCGACCATGTGCGCACCCAGGCCGAACTGCGGGTGAGCGAGGCGCGCTTTCGCAGCCTGAGCGACCTTTCCTCCGACTGGTACTGGGAGCAGGACGCGTCCTTCCGGTTCATCCACTTCGTGGGCGGGCGCAACCCCGTGGGCATGGAGCCCGGCGAAGTCGTGGGGCGCACCCGCTGGGAGCTGGGCGCCCTCAACATGACCGAGGAGGATTGGGCGGCCCACCGCCGGCTGCTCGATGCGCGCGAACCCTTCCGGGAGCTCGAACTGCAGCGGCTGGCATCGGACGGCACGGCCTACTGGGTGTCGATCAGCGGTGTGCCCGTGTTCGACGAGGCCGGTGCGTTCCAGGGCTACCGGGGCGTCGGCCGCAGCATCACCGACCGCAAGCAGGTCGAGGCCGAGATCGAGCGGCTGGCGTTCTTCGACGTGCTCACCGGCCTGCCCAACCGGCGGCTGCTGATCGACCGGCTCTACCGCGCCACGCTGTCCGTCGGCCGCACGGGGCGGCACGGCGTGCTGCTGTTCATCGACCTGGACAACTTCAAGGACCTGAACGACACGCTCGGCCACGACATGGGCGACCGCCTGCTGGTGCAGGTCGCCCAGCGCCTGCAAGGCTGCGTGCGCCAGAGCGACACCGTGGCCCGTTTCGGCGGCGACGAGTTCGTGGTGCTGGCCGAAGGGCTGCCCGCCGAGGCCTGGGCCGCCAGCGCCGACGCCTCGCTGCTGGCGCGCAAGATCGGCAACGCCCTGAGCCTGCCGTACCTGCTGGACGGCATCAGCCACCACAGCACGCCGAGCATCGGGCTCACGCTCTTCGGCGAATCCGCGGGCAGCGTGGACGACCTGCTCAAGCACGCCGACATGGCCATGTACCAGGCCAAGGCGGCCGGGCGCAACGCCGTGCGCTTCTTCGACCCCGGCATGCAGGCCGCCGTCAGCGCTCGGGCCGCCCTGGAAGCCGAGCTTCGCCGCGCGCTGCAGGGGGGGCGAGCTGATGCTGCACTACCAGCCCATCGTGGACCGGCGCGGCCAGATGCTCGGCGCCGAGGCGCTGGTGCGCTGGCAGCATCCGCAGCGCGGCATGGTGTCGCCGGGCGAGTTCATCCCGGTGGCCGAGCAGAGCGGCCTCATCGTGCCGCTGGGGCAGTGGGTGCTGGAGCACGGCTGCCGGCAGCTCGTGGCGTGGTCCCGCAGCGCGGCCACGGCGCACCTGGTGCTGTCGGTGAACGTGAGCGTGCGCCAGTTCCGCCAGCCCGACTTCGTCGATCAGGTGCTGCAGGCGCTGCGCGAGAGCGGGGCGCAGCCGCGGCTGTTCAAGATCGAACTCACGGAGAGCCTGCTGCTCACCGACGTGGAGGACGTGATCGCCCGCATGGAAAAGCTGCGCGCGCACGGCGTGGGCTTTTCGCTGGACGACTTCGGCACCGGCTACTCGTCGCTCAGCTACTTGAAGCGCCTGCCGATCGACCAGCTCAAGATCGACCAGGGCTTCGTGCGCGACGTGCTGACCGACCCCAACGACGCGGCCATCGTGCGCACCATCCTCGCCCTGGCGCACAGCCTGGACCTGGACGTGGTGGCCGAGGGCGTCGAAACCACGGGCCAGCTGCAGTTCCTGCAGCGCCACGGCTGCCATGCCTTCCAGGGCTACCTGTTCGGGCGCCCGGCGCCCGCCACGGTGCTGGAGCGGGCGGTGCGGCCCGCGCTCTGAGCCCCGGCGGTGCCGGCACCCGGCCCTTGCGAAGGGCGGGATCGCTTCTTCCTTGATCTACCACGTGTGGGTGCCAGCCCCGCCGCGGGCACAATCGCCCGCATGCAGAAACAACAGGTGTTGGTCGCCGGCGGCGGCATCGGCGGGCTCGCGGCGGCGCTGGGCGCCTCCCGGGCGGGATGGGACGTGCGCCTGTACGAGCGCGCCGAGGCCTTCAGCGAAGTGGGCGCGGGCGTGCAGCTCGGCCCCAACGTCGTGCGCCGGCTGCAGGCCTGGGGCCTGCAGCACCGGCTGCAGTCGGTGGCCGCGTTCCCGGAGCGTCTGCAGGTGCGCAGCGCGCTGAGCGGCGCCGAACTGGCCGTGCTGCCCCTGGGGCCCACGGCCGTGGCGCGCTACGGCGCGGCCTACGCCACCATCCACCGCGCCGACCTGCACGGGCTGCTGCTCGCCGCCGTCACCAAGTACACCGACACGCAGATCTCGCTGGCCCACGCCATCGACCATTTCTCCGATGCCGAGGGCGTCGTCACCGTGCGCACCAGCCGCGGCAAGGAGGTGGAGGGCGATGCGCTGGTGGGCGCCGATGGCCTGTGGAGCCGCACGCGCGCCGCGCTGCTGGGGGACGCGCGCCCCCGCGTGACGGGGCACCTGGCCTACCGCGCGCTGGTGCCGCAGCACGCCCTGCCCGACGTGCTGCGCACCCGCCAGGTCACCGCGTGGCTGGGGCCGCGCCTGCATGCCGTGCAGTACCCGGTGCGCCGGGGCGAGCTGCAGAACCTGGTGGTGATCGTGCAAGGGCCGGCGCCGGACGACCTGGAGGCTGGGACCACGCCGCCAACGCCGCCGGGCT
>NZ_BAAJYT010000039.1:0-26228 GCF_057541515.1 Acidovorax sp. KNOB132 | reverse complement strand
CCCCCTTCCCGAATGCGCTCGTTCGCGCGGTTGATCGTGCCGTTGATGGCCTTGCGGTCGTGCTCCAGCGCCGCCGCCGGCACGCCGGCGCCTTGGCCGCGCGCCCGGCGGTGGTGGCCGCCTTGTCGGCCGTGGCTGCCGCATCCTTCGCTGCCTCGGCCGCCGTGGCTGCGGTATCCGCTGCGCGTGCCGTGCGGCCCGTAAGGGCGTCCAGCGACTGCCGATACGCGCTCTGCAGCCGGCTGATCTCCTCGATACGATCGGCGCGCTCATCAATCAGCATGGAACGAGTGCGTTCGGTGCCCGCCCAGTAGCCCAGCCCAGCCCCGCTGCCCAGGATCGTGGCCAGCAGCAGCAGGCCGCCGGCCAGGTCGCGCGCTTTGTGGAAGTCATGTTTTTGCATGGACCTGCTCCGTCAGTTGGCGAACCCGGTTTTCCAGGCCCGCGATTTCCTCGGTGGCCTGCTGGAGCTGGCGTTGCATGCCCTCCAGCTGGCCCTGCAATTTGCCCATCATCGTGATGGCCTCGTTGCGCTCGCGCGCGAAGTCGTCGGCGCGCTTGTCGGCCAGGGCGCGCGCTGCGCGCTCAGCCTCCAGCAGCTCCTTGTAGACGTTGATCGCCGACACCCGGCCGGCGTCGTCGGCGCGGTCTGCGGCGCCGCGGCTCAGGTACTGGCGCAGGAAGATGAAACCGCCACCAATGGCCGCGGCTGCGGTGGCCAGCACGCCCAGCGGGCCGCCGGGCATTGCGTTGAGATCGGGCGCATCCATCGGCTCACTCCAGCGCCAGGCGCACGGCCTGGGCGATCAGGTCGGCGCTGTACGGCTGCAGGCCGTTTTCATGGGCCACGATTGCGGGCACGATGCGCGCCAGGGTGTCCGGGTCCTGCAGGTCGATCTTGTCGCCCACGCCCACGCCCAAGGCGGCGGCCACCTGGCGCGCGTAGGCGTCGGTTTTGTTCTCGTTCGGCGGCGCCCACCGGCCAATGATCGCGGCCGGCGTGCGCAGTCCGTGCTTGCGCTGGTACGACAGCAGGGTCTTGGCCAAGGCCCGCAGGCCCCATTTCGGCTCGCTGAAGACGACGAATCGGGCGTCGCTGCTCTGGTCGGCGGCCATGCCCTGCCAGCGCTCGGTAGTGCGGTCGATGTTGCCGGGGTTGTTGTTGCGGATTCCGCGCGGTGTTGTGGTGGTCATGGCTTTCCTTGGGACGTAAAAAAGCCCGCTCGGAGCGGGCTGGTGGCGGTGGGTTGGTCGGCTAGGCCCGGGCGCTGCCGCGGAAGGCCGCAGTGGACGGCCAGCCCGCGCTCAGGTCGTACTCACGCGCAGCGGCGAGCGATGGCAAGGCCGCGATGGCCTCGTGGTGGACGCGCTCAGCGCTGAAGCAGGCCTGCACATGCAGCGCGATCACGGCTGCCATGCCCTGCAGCTCGGCCAGGGTCAGCGACACCCAGCCGGTGGCAGCCTTGAAGTCCACCGCGCTGACGCCTGCCAGGGCTGCATTGGCAATGACCGTGGTGATCCGGTTTTGGTCTTCGGTGGTGGTTCCAACACGGGTGCCATCGGGGAAGGCCACGCCGCCCGTTTCGACCTCCCAGCGGCGGGCCGTGGACGCGGCCAAGAGTGCAGCCTTCTCGGCTGCCAATCGCTCCGCGATCTCGGTGGCCGTGAGCGGCACGACGCGCCACCGCTGCACCCATTGGCCTTCCACCTCCAGAGGCTCGACCTCTTCGGCACGGTGCGTGTCAGCGTCGTGATCGGGTGGCGACGAGGGCTCCACTGGCGCAAAGCCATCGCAGGGTTCAAAGGGGACCGGGAAGCTGACGTGTGAATGGGTGGCCTGGATCTGCTGGGCCGACACCGGGTATTCCGAAGTTTCAAGGTTGATGTACATGCGCGCCCTCATGCTGCGTTGAATGGATAGGAGCGACCAGCGCCCCAGATGATTCGTATGCCCCCGACGCCGCCACCCCAAGGGTTGCCGGTGATGAAGATGCTCAGCACCTCGCCGGGCGTGACCGCAATGGCATTGCGGTACGCAAGCTCGCCACCCGGCTGGCCCGCCTTGCCACCGCCATAGTCGCCACCGTCTCCGCCTTGCGGGAATGTCGATCCCGGGATCTTTCCGTCTGCGCCGTTGGAGCCGCCCCGCCCGCCCGCCTCCAACGTGGCGGAGGCGCCGCTGGGCCCCTGACCGTTGAGGCCGACGCCCCCACCGCCATTGCCAACGGTCGTGACGTTCCCGCCACCGCCACCACCGCCGCCACCGCCAGGAGGCGCAGCCGAACCACTTTGGTTTTGGTCGCCGCCTTTGCCGCCAGCACCACCGTAGCCAGCGGCACCGCCACCGCCACCTGGGGTATTGGTGCCGCCGATCGATCCAGGGTTGCCAGCCAGGCCGCCCTGGTTGAGGACGGTGTAAGCGTTATCACTGGCAATCGTGCTGAGCAAAAACACGGAGCCCCGCTTGATCCAGAGTGGATACGCGGCCCGGCCAGACACCCCGACCGCACAGATTTCCGTGACTCCTGCGGGCACCGTCCACGAGGTGGCCAAATTTGCGTCGTTGGTCAGACCGGTAAATACCACCTGGCCGGACGGCCCCCCCGAGTCCGCCGCCATCGTCATGTCAGGCATCAGCATGGTCAGGCCGGGTAGTTGATCTGGGCTGCGGCGTCCCAAGTCGTGCCGCCGTCCGAGGTTGTGAAAAAGAACTTGTGCCGGCGCGCGACCGTGAGCGACGGCGCCGAGCCGTTGGGCCACTTGACGCTGGCAGGCCAGGCGATCGTGCCGCTGATGTGCGCGATGTCGAGCCGCATGACGTAAACGCTGCCGGCCGCGGGCGGGCCTGAGAAGGTGAAGGTGCTGTTGGCCGCGATGCTTTTTGCAAAGTAGTTGCCCTGACTGCAATCGATGTTGAGAGCTGGCACGGCCACCGAACTGGCGCGCACAGAGCCCGAGATCAGCACGTCTCCAGCCAGCCCACCGACACCAAAAAGGGTTGAAAAGTTGGACATGCGTGGTCACTCCTGATAGGTCACAAGCACCACGAATGGCGTGCTCAAAATCGACCCCGAGTTAGAGGCCGACAGATAGATGCCGATACCGTTCGCGTCGGAAGAGCAGAAGTACTGATACCCGACGCTGTTGGAGTTGTTGGGCGGCACGCTCGCAACCGAGGTGCGCACGATCGGCTGCAGCCCGACGATCTTTTTTAAAATCGACGCCCCCCAGGCTCACGATCGTTGATCCGCCCTGACTGGCGGCTGTGGTGCCGGTGATCAGCTTGGTCTTGATGGGCGGCGCTGCGTCATCACCGAGCACCGTGAAGCCCTGAAACGTCTGCTTTGCCGTCCAGGTGTTGGGCTGCAGCAGGATGGCGTTGCTGGAGACCGAGGCGACGGTGAAGCCCGCGAACGACTCAACCCAGTCACCATTGGCCGCGTCGTACTTGAGGCACGCCGAGGCGTTGAGGGTGTTGAGATACAAGACGCTGGAGTCGCCCTTGATCTTCTTTCCATTGGGGTTGATCGTCGGCACGGCGCCGCTCCGATTCGCGAACGCGAAGAAGTCACCATCGTTTGGCGCCGCCGGCATTTTGATCTCGACGGCAGCATCGAGCCGGTAGAACACATTCGACGCGCCCGTGGTAGCGACGCCCACACCAACCACCGGCAGCGTCAGACTGCTGGCGCCGCGGCTGCCCGCGACGGAGACACTCCAGTCGGTGTAGGTGCCAGCGCCCGCGACCTCCGCTACGGCCACCGACAGCGCCCCGGCACCGGTGCTGGAGTACGACAGCACCGTTCCGCGCATCCACGTCGTGGCCGGCGCCGAGGTGCGCGCGATGGTGACGGTCTGGCCCGGCGCGAAGCCCTTGCCCAACCCGACGTTGAGGGCCTGCTGGGCGATGCCCACGGTGAGGCTGCTGGTGCTGGAGGCCACGAGCGGCGCGCCAGCGATGGCGGCCGCAGCGACCGCGGCATCGCGCGCGACGACTGCGGCGGAAGCAGCGGGAACTGCTTCGTTTCGAGCCGCCACTGCTTGATCGCGTGCAGGGACTGCCTCGTCCCTTGCGGCCACCGCTTGATCGCGTGCTGGCACAGCCTGATTCCGCGCAGCGACTGCAGCGCTGGCTGCTTCGTCCGCGATGACCGCACGCTCCTGAGCGGCCACGGCGTTGGTGCGTCCTGCCTGGATCATGAGGTTCAGGCCGACCACCACGCCCGGCATGCTCGACCCATAGGTGTAGGCATCGGCATTGAAATTCGCGCTGCCCAAGGGCGGGTAGGTGGGCACCGTGGGTGCCGCGGGGATGGGGACGATGTCCGTCATACGTTTCCTTTGACTTGGATGGAGGCAGACGCGGTCGGCCCGCCGTCGGCACGGACCGTGCCGGTCACGGAACCCACCGTTGAGAGGTAGCCGAACTGCGGTAGGCCGCTGGCCTCGATCGCGACGGTCTGGTCCAGGATCCGGTCCAGCAGCGTTTTGGCCGCATTGGCCTGACCTGCATCGATGACGCAATTCAGGGTGAGGTTGGTGGACAGCCGCCCACGGCGCCGCACGAACGTGCCGTCCGGGTTCTCTTTGAGGTAGGAATAGCTCTTGGTGGAAGCCTCCGCACCGGGGGTCACCGCGCCGATGTTCGCAACGGGCGCCACCAGCCGGCGCCACTGGCCCACGCTGATGAAGCCCACCGCTGCCTCAACGTTCGGGTCGTTGCGGGTCAGCTTGATGGTCACCTCGGCCAGTGGGTGGATCGGGATGTCCTTCAGCGTGAACTTGGTCGCCCGCTGCAGCACGCCGAACAGGTACTCGAACTCGCCATAGGCCTGCTCCCACAGGTCCATGTTGATCGGGGGCACCAGGTCCGCACCTCCAGGGCCGGCCTTCACGGTCACCTGCAGCGAGTCGGCCTCAAGGCCATAGATCGCCAGGCCCGTGATGAACCCAGGCTTGAGGACGTAGGTCAAGCTCCCCAGGCGGCGCGCACGGGTGAACAGGTACTCGTCGAAAGGCGCCATGCGGTTGCTCGGCGCGCCCTCGTCCTTCAGCCAGAACTCCGCCCCGGCTGTGGACGAGGGCGGCGTCGTGTTGTTGGGAGCGGCCTTCACGCATTCGTAGGTGTAGCCGTCATAGACACGACGGTCCCCAACCACGTAGCTCGTGCCGGACGCCCAGGCCACCTCGCCCACCGATGCATCGACGACGGGGATGGTGGTCCCCGCGCCGAACATGGCTGGCGTGATCGTGGTCGGTAGCAGGATGTTCACGCCATTTCCTCCATGCGCAGGCTGTTGCCACCCTGGCTCACGTCATCGAACTGCTCGACCATCTGCGGCAGCGTCTGGGTGTTTTCCGCGGTGCGATCGGCAGCGCCGCGCAGGGCGGCCACCTCCTTGCGCAGCAAGCGGACTTCCTCCAGCAGCTGCGCTTGATCAGCGCCACCACCACCCCACGCGCCGCCATTGGCCCAGGGGTTGAACGCTTTGGGCACGATGGCCTCTCCCTCGTGGATCTGGGCCACCATGTCGCGCGGGACGAAGTTGGTCCCGACAGCGAATGCAGGAATACCCACCGTGGCGCCAGCTTTCACCCAGTCCGCCAAAAAGAAGCCACTCAGGACGGAAAGATCGGCCATCGTCCCGCCCGCGCCCTTGAAGGCATCGAGCAACCCTCGCAGATCACCGGTGCCGTCGTAGGCGTGGTAGACCGGCGCCAGCGCATCCAGCTTCGCGATCAGGGCCTGGTCGATGATCGGTTCGTACCAGACGGCGCCCGCCCCGCCCATGACCTGGCTGTACTTGGCGTTTGATGGCGCAGAGGGCGCCGTGCTACCACCGCCCCACGATGCCCCGCCGCCGTTGATCTGGGTGGGGGCCTTCGTGTTCACGCCCGCTGCCTTCGCGCCCAGCACCGCCGCCAGGTTGTTGACGGCGTCCGCGACCGAGAGCGTGGCGTCGAACGTCCCGTTGGCGATGTCGATCTGCCGGCGGTAGTGGTCCAGCAGCTCCTGCTGCACCTTCAACTGCCGGTTGATCGATTCGGTCTGGGCGTCCAGCGCGTCCGACTGGTCCTGCAGCGCCGCCAGCTGCTGCTCGGCGACGGTCTTCTGGCCTCCGCTGATGGCCTCGAGCTGCGACAGCGTGCCGGCCAGCACCAGGCGATCGCGATCCTGCGCAAACTGCGACACGTAGGCGCCCGCCTCCACTCCGCTGCGGGCCGCCGCAATGGCTTCCTGCAGCGTTCTCTGGTCGGGGAGGTAGCCGGTGACCTGCGCATTCGACAGCGCTTTCTCAACGAACGCCCATCCCTGGGCGGCCTGCATCGATGCGGTCGAATCCACCTGGCCGTAGAGCTCACGCGCATTGCTGCGCACCAACTCGAAAACCCCGGTGATCAGCGACAGCGATTCCTGCGACAGCTCGCGCTGCTTGCTGATCGCCGTGCGCTGCGCATCGATCGCTTCCAGCTGCGCGTTCAGCCGCTCGCCTTCCAGCGTGACGGCGTTCTGCAGCTTGCTGTATGCGTCCTCCCTGTCCTGCTGAGCCTTGGCCAGCGCCGTCGCTGCGTCCTCCGCTTTGTAGATCTCGATCACCATCGCCGCCAATGCCGGGTTCAGCTCCAGCAGGGCGTAGTACTCCTGCAGGCGGCGCAGGTCGAGGGCCTCGCGGTCCTTGCCCTGTGCGATCAGCAGGCGCTGCTCCAGGTCCCGGCCCTTGTCCGTGATGCTCTGCTGCTTGCGCGCTGCCTCGGCCGCAGCCGTCGCCGCGTTGTCCGTGGCCACGGCCACAGAATCGAACGCGCCGGCCAACTGCAACAGCAGGGCGTAGGCCTTGCGGCCGGCATCCGTGTTCAGGTCCTGCGCTTCCACCAGGGCCCGGTACTGCGCCCGCGCGTCCGTCGCGTCGATGTCCGGCAGCTTGATGTCCAGCGTGCCAAGCTGATTTTCCAGTTGGGTCTTCAGGTTGGCCCTGCGCTCGTCGGCCGAGAAAAACTTGTCGTAGTACGTGCCCAGGTTGGCCTGCAGCTTGTCGAAGCCCCCCGACAGTTCGCCGATCGCGGCCGCCGCGTCGAACGTCAGGTCGGCCAGCTTGTCGAGCCCCATTGCATCGAGCGCCGCCTTGAACGTCGTCACGCCAGCGATCTGCGCGTTGATGGCCACCAGCAGGGCGTCCGCCGCATCGCTGGTCAGCGCCTCGGCGTCCACGTCGATCATCTTCTTGATCGTCTGAGGAATGTCATCCACGCTCTGCAGGGCCTGGATCGTGGACTGTTTCAAGTCCAACGTGAAGTTCTCCAGCGCGGTCTTGAAGTCGGGCGAATTCGTGCTGAATTTTTCGTACAGCGTGCCCGCGTAGTTGTCCCCCTGGCCGCTCTCCCCGAAGGTCTTGCCGCCCGACGTCGTGCCCCCAGAGAACACGCCGCCGCGGCCCTTCTCGCTGGTCTCAAGACCGGCCCAGAAGCCCGTGACCGTGGATGCGCTGCCCAGCGCCTTGAGCATTGCATTGATGCCCGCTGCCGTGCCGGACACGGCCTTGCGGATGGCGTCTTCCTGGGCTGCATCAACAGGGTCGCCCTCCAGCCGGTATGCCTGGCCATCGGTCAGGCCGATGCGCTGCCCGTTGCTGAAATCCCGGTCGTACTGCTGGCCTTGGTACGTGTACGTCTGCCCCCGGCGCTGGTTCGTCACGCTACCGTCGTACGCCACGCCGAACTGGCCGCCCACGCGCGTCTCGCCCTTGAACGATCCAGCCAGCGCCACCAGTGCACCGATGCCCAATGCGATCGGGCCCAGGGCGCCAGCAATCTGCCCGATGCCCGCCAGCGCCGAAGAGAACCCGGACGCGCTGCCCAGCATGGCGAACCCACCTTCGAGCGCTGTAGCAATCCCTCCGTTGAGCGTCATGCTCAGGCCGCTGGAGAACGCACCACCACCGCCGAACAGCGAGCCGATGTTGCCAATCCCCGAGAGCATCGAACCACCGCTGCTCACGGTGTTGGCGATGCCCGCAGCCCCGCCTCCGCCGGTCAGCCCCATCAGTTGGCCCACCAGCTTGATCACGAACGGCTGCGCAAACGCCTTGTAGAGCGTGTCCGCCACCGTGGTCTTGAACGTGGTCGCCAGCGAACGGGTGAAGCTCTTCCATCCGTCCTCGCCGTTGTTCAGCATGTCCGCAAAGCCCTGGCGGAAGATGTCGTCGTACTGCTTGACGCTGTTCTTCCAATCGGCCAAAAAGACCTTGCTGCTGGCGTTGGCCTTGGCGATAGCCGCGGCGCCCGTCAGGCGGGCGATCTCTTCATCGCGCTGCGGCTGGTCGAACCCGCTGTTCGCGTTGACGGCGGCGATCTGGCGCTTGAGATCCAGTTCGATCCGGTACTGCTCCAGCGCCACCTCGCGCGCCTGCTCGGTCATGCCCATCAGGGACAGCTCGAACTGCAGCGCGTCGTTGTTCTCGGTGATGCCCTTCACGTAGTCGGTCACGGCCTGGCGGCCGGACTCGCGCGCCTTGCTCTCTGCCGCATAGGCTGCGTTCAGCTCCTCCTGGATGCTGACCTGCTCTTGGTACAGGGCGATCGCGCGCTGCGTGGCCGCCTTCTGGCGCTCCTGCGCATCCAGCGTCTCAAGCAGTGCGAGCGCCGTCGCCTTATGCGCGGCGGACAGCTTCTTCGAGCCCACGTCCAGCTGCGTCAGCATCTGCAGGCGCAGCTTGTCCGCCTCGGTCAGCCGGCCCGAGTACTTCAGCTCCTCTTCGTTCTGGGCGATCTTGGTCCTGATGGACGTGGCCAGCGACTCGTAGGCGGTCTGCTCCGCCTTGATCGCCGACGCACCTTCCGGCTTCTCGCTGCCGCTCTCCTTGATCAGCTTCGCCACCGCCTTTTGGTAATCGGTCAGCTTGATCAATCCGTTCTGGTAGCCCGAATACAGGGCGTTCAGGTCCTTGTAAAAACCGTCCTTCACGCCGCTCAGGCCATTGAGTACTTTGCCCATGGAGGACTGGATGCCCTCCAGGCGCTTGGCCTCGGCAGCGTAGGACTGCGTGCGTGTGACGTAGCCGGTCTGGTCGCGAGGATCCTTCGCCCCGCCCAGCTCTTTGTCGAGATCACGGAAGCGCTGCTTTGCCACCTCCAGGCGGGTGTTGATGCGATCAAGTTCCGCCTGCGCGGCCGGGCCGAAGAGTCCGCGGTCGATCCCCTGGCGCAGCCGGCGGGCCTCGTCGTCCAGACGACGCACTTCGCTGGCCGCATCTCTCAGCGGCCCCTGCTTTCCGAGCTTGTTGAAGATCTCCGCTACCGCGTCCATGCCTTGCGACAGCTGGCCAAACGCTCCGCCAATCGTCTTCGTGACGCCAAGCAGCGAGTCCATCGCGCCGATCAAGCCCGTCATGCTGTTGCCGAGCCTGGTGATCGACTGCTCCACAGTCGTTGCCATCTTGTCAAATTCGACCTGCACGGAACCTGCAGACTTCTTGAGGGCGCCCAGCACTTTGTCGGCCGTGAGCTCGCCCGCGCCCCCCAGTTCCCGCAGCTTGCCGACACTCACACCGAGGCCATCGGCAATGGCCTGGGCCAATCGGGGCGTCTGCTCCATGATGCTGTTCAGCTCTTCGCCACGCAGCGCGCCCGAGGCGAAGCCCTGGGCCAATTGCACTAGCGCAGCCTGGGCCGACTGCGCAGAGCCGCCGCTGATGGTCACGGCCTGCGAAATCGTTTTCGTGACTTCCAGCAGGTCACGCTGGGATACGCCGAGTTCCTTCGTGGCTCTGGCCACCTGCGCGTAGGTCACCACCAGATCGGTGTAGCTGACGCGGGACGACTGTGCAACTTGGAACAGGCGACGCTGCACGTCGATGAGTTCAGCGGCAGAGGTTGTGACAAGCGACAGCCGCGAGGAGACGTTCGTGCTCGCATCAGCCATGGCAACCAGCTCCCGCGCGGATGCGGCGACTCCGAGCACAGCCAGCGCCTTTCCGGCCATTCCAGCAGCTGCGCCGAGGGCAGAGAAGCTCCCGCCCATGCTCTCGGTGGCGCGGGTCGCGTCACCAGCTTTCGCCTTGTACGCGTCAAGCTGGTCAAGCAGTGGCTTGAGCGTTGCCACGTTCACGTTGCGCTGGGCAGCGAGCGCCTCCCAGTACTCGCGACTAGCCTTGCTGCCCGCTTGCTGCTCGGCGATCAGGCGCTGCAGGCTGGCCTGCATCGATCGCGTAGCCGACTCCACCTTCTTGGAGGCACGCTCGCCCCCTTCGCCCGCTGCGCCCATGCCCGAGGCAGCGGCTTGGCCAGCCTGGCCGGCCGCAGTACCGACCTCTGCCAGGACTCGCTTGATGCGGTTGATCCCAGCCTCGGCGCCGGAGGTATTCGCGCCGAACTGGATGTCTTCTTTCAGGTCTTCTGCCATGCGATCGCCCAAAGAAAAAGCCCCTCGACTTGCGCCGAGGGGCTTACAAAAAGAAAACCCGCCGAAGCGGGTATGAGGGAAGGAGCCTAGCGCTCGGTGAGTTTGTCCAGCCGGTCGAGAACTGCGGCGTGGAACGCGCGGCGCTCGTTTTCAGCCGTGGTAAGTTGCCCGGCGCGAAAGATCACATACGGAATCACAGCGAAGGCACAAGCCATCGCGGCCATTGCGGCCTCTTGAGGTGCGCCCTTGGCAAAGAAAAACGCTGCGGCCAAAAACAAGGCCCCGATGACGGCACCGATTACGACGATGAAACGCATATTCCCTCCTTGATGAAGGGGGCATCGTAATCACTTCTGCTGCCGGTGAATCTCCGCGAGCGCGGCGCGCTCCATCACCTCGACGTCGGCGCGCAAAGACTCCCAATCCTCGGGCGCCAGGCCCAGGCGGTCCATCAGCGGATAGATCGCCTCCCAGCGCAGGCCGGTGGGCACTCCGTTCGGACCTGACACCCACCGCGTGCCCACCGAGCGCTCGAAGAAGGAGAAGGCCGTGCGGTTCTCCGGCCAGATGAAAACGAAGTCCTCGTCGTCGTAGTCGTCCACCGATAGGCCGTGCGCCTCCAGCTCCGCGGGCGTGGGCGCCTTGCGGTACAGGTCGGCGGCTAGCTCGCGAAGTTTCCCAGGCGCGCCCCTGCGTTTTCCTCGATGTACTTCTCGACGATCGATTTGGCGCTGCCGAGGTAGTTGAGGACCAGCTTGCCGACGTTCGCTTCATCGAAGGGGAAGTCAAGCTCCCAGCCGCAGGCCACGTCCATCACCAGGGTGGTGTCGTTCTCGTAGTTGCCCGTGCCCTGCAACCATTCCTTGAACGCGTCGCCGTCACGGTGGCGGAAGGTGAATTCGATCTTGACCGGCTTCTTGCCAGGCACCGGGATCTCGGCCTTTGCCTTGAAAGTAGGCTGCGCGTCGAGGGAGAAGTCTTTGATCATGTTCTGCTTTCAGTCGGTGAAAAAGACCCGCGCCGCATACGGTCGGCGGGGCATGAAAAAAGCGGCCGCATGGGGCCGCTCGGGGTTGCTTGAATCAGGCCACCACGCCGCTGTAGCGGGTGGGCCGTGCCCGGCCGTTGAAGGCCACGCGCAGGCGATTGATCTGCCCTTCCTGGAGCACAGGGATGGGGTTCATCGCCACGTAGCAGGGCATGTAGGTGGGGTTGCGGTTGCCCTTCATCAGGATGCGCAACACCGTTTCCGTCTGCTCTTCCGACGCCTTGAGGGCTGCCGCGTAGCCGGGGGTTTCGATGTCGTCATCGATCTCGATGGTGTAGCCCGTCGCGCTGAATCCGTTGTTCAGCTGGTACTCGTTCTCGTCTTCCAGGAACTCGTACTGCACGGGCTTGGGTTCGCCGCCGCTGGTCTGCGGATTCATCACCTTCGGGATCTGCGTCCAGGCCGTCACCTTGCGGAAGGTGCCGGCGCTCGAGCCCGGTGGGAACGAGGCCGTGCTGGTCGTGTCCACGCCGACGAGAGCGAACGTGGTGGCCGACAGCTGGTCCACCTTGAAAACACGGCGGTTCAGCCGCGTCCAGCCGGTCAGCAGTTCGACCATGTCGCCATCGGCCAAGCCGTGGCCGGCGGCAGTGACAACGGCCTCGGAAGCGTTGGAGATTTCGCTGACGTTGATGGTCGAGCCGAAGCTCGTCGCGATCGAGAAGGTGGCGCCTTTGGGTAGTTGTGCCATGGTGGACTTTCAATGAAAAAAGCCCGCAGGCGCGGGCGTTGAGGGAAGCCCTCGCGGGCGAAAGAAAGGCCGCCGCGGTTGCCCGGGGCGGCCTGTTGGGGAACGTGGTGGACTACCTGGCAGCCCAGACGGAAAAGTCTTGGCGGCAGCCGTACAGCTTCGTGTCCTCTTCGAACACGCTGGCGTGCGCGCCTAGGGACTCCACCTGCAGGCCGGGCGCCGTCAGCAGCGCCGCCTCCACCTGCAGGATCAGCGCCTCGGCCTGCCCATCCGTCTGGGCCCAGCACGCCACCTGAATGCGCCCATTGCGCTTGTCGGGCAACGTGTCGTCGGTGTAGTTGATGGACCGGCCACCCACCTGCTGGTACACGATGCGCGGCAGGGCCGAACCCTCGGGCGCCACGGCGGGGTACACACGGCCGGTTGCCAGCGGGCTCAGCGTGGCGAAGATCTGCGCTGCGATGCTCATTGCAGGCCGGCGCGTTGCCGCTCCCTCATCGTCTGCTTCGCTGCCTGCAGCGCTGCCTCGCGCACAGCGTCGTAGGCGGGCCGCAGGAATGGCCGAGCCGGCATCTTCGAAGTACCGAACTCCACGAAGCGCGCATAGAACGCATCGCGGTGGTTCCAGGAGACCCGATATCGGGCATTGCCATCACCGGATTGCTCCTGCATATAGGCCTGATAGATCGCATCCCGCAGGTTTCCGGGCTGGTAGGTCTGCTTCTTGCCCTTGGTGCTGTGCGGCTTGCCAGACACCGGGGCACGCTTGCGCACCTCGTCGTAGAAGACCTGGGCCCCGGCCTGCGCTGCAGGTCGGACAGCGCGCTTCGTCGCTGCATTCAGCTTGTCCAGACGCTTTTCCAGCCTGGAGGTGTCGAACTTCACTGTGATCACTTCACCACCTCGCAAACCAGATCGACGTGCTCGCGCCGAGCTTCGTCCGGCTGCACCGCCTTGATGTCGTACACCATGGCGCCGTGCAGCGCACGCATGCCCGACAGCAGGTCAGTGCGGTAGCGGATGCGGATGGAGGCTTTCACGATGGACGTGGGCGCATTCGCCTTGATCGCGCTGAGTCCGCTCTGGTGCTTGATGCTGGCCCAGGGCTTGGCCACTTCCACCCAGCCCGGAATCGGCTGACCTCTATCGTCCTGCACGGTTCCAGGACGCTGGATGGTGATCCGTCGATTGAGAGATCCTGCATCGAGCGTCATGCGAGCACCCTTCTGCGCAGCGGTGCGAGCAACGCGGTGATAGGCGCCGGCAGCCGGCCGTCATCGAACGCCTTCTTCTCGTCGCCGCTCGGGTAGCGGTAGAGGTAGCCGACCAGCAGCAGTGCCGCGGCCCGCACGATGGGTCGCACCTGGGCGGTCGCGCCCTCCACCACCGGCAGGAACGGAGACACGCCGTTGAGGTGGAGCGCGATTCGCTCGGATGCCGCCTCCAGCTTGAGCGTCAGGTCGCCGTCGGCGTCCGATCCGTCGATGCGCAGATGCTGCTTCACCTCGTCCAGTGTGGCGAATGGCGTCATACCGAAATCCCCTTTGTCCCATCGCGGCCGCGCTTCACCGCCAAGCGCCAGCCATCGCAGCCGGGCTCGCCCGGGTGGCCGCGCGGCGCATCCTTCTGGGCGATGAAGAACGAGCCGCCCCATGTCACCCCGTCGCCGGCCTCGTACTCCGTCCCCGCTTTGAACACGCCCCGGTCCACCAGCGCGGCCACCTTGACGCTCTTGCGCACCTCGTCGCCGCTGGATGTCTTGGCCACGAGCGTGAATTCGCGGCCATCCTGCTCGATCTGCAGATGCGAGATGCCGTCTACCACGCACTCCCAACCGTGCAGCCCCTTCGTGGCCTCGAATGCTCGCCACAGGCCACCGGCGTGCCGCGCGTACGTGCCGCGGGGGTAGGTCTTCTCCAGGTCGATGGCGGGCTGCAGTTCCAGCTGCAGGGCATCGCGGCCCGGCTCGCCGTCCTTCGGCGCGACCACCGCGCTCAGCGCTTTGGTCACAGCCTCATCCACCATGCGCTGCACCTCGTCGGCGGGCACAGATTCGCCGTCCTTGGGACGTGGCAAATCAGCCACCGCCTTGGCGACCTCTGCCGCCACCAGCGGTGCCACATCGTCAGCAGTGATGCTGCGGCCATCTTGTGGCCGAGGAATCGCAGCCACAGCCTTGGCGACAAGTGAGGCGACCTCTTCGGGATCGGCGTCTTTGCCGTCCTTCGGAGCAGGGATCTCAGCCACCGCCTTGGTCACCAACTCGGTCACCATCGGGGCCACATCATCGAGCGTGATGCTCGAGCCGTCCTTCGGCGCTGGAATCTCCTGGACCGCCTTTGCAACCTGCTGCGCCACCTGCTCAGCGACCATGGGCGCTAGGTCTTCAGCGGTCACGCTGGCTCCGGGCTCTCCGTCCTTTGGGCGGGGCATCTCGGCCAAGGCGGCCTGCACGCGATCGCCCAGATCCTTCGTCACCAAGCCGGGCAGAGCCTTGATCTCGGTGTCCATGTCGTCCAGGCGTTTGGACAGCGGTGCCAGCTTGGTGCGCACGATTTGGATTACGGCATCGGCCAGTGCTTTCAGGTCAGTTCGCATTCCAGTCCCTTTTCGATGTATTCGGTCAGGGCCTTCACATCGTCTTCGCTGATCTCGTCAGGCTCTGGCTGCGGTGCAGGCGCGGGAGGTGGCGCCGGCGGATCAACCAAAGCGACCCGGTTGAGACGCACTTGGTCAAGTGGCATGTCTTGCTGTTGCATGTACACGGTGTCCCCACCCAGCAATGGAGCGAGATTCAATTCGCGGCGGCCTTCATTCGGCGTCTTCACACCCCCGCCAACCAGTTTCACGATCACCTCAGCATTCGTGGCTGGGTCCATGCGCAGCAGGTTTTCCAGCTCCAGCTCCGTGCGGTAGCCCGCAGGCAGCGAAAGCCCGTCGTCAAAGCACAACTCCATCTCCTCGATGAGGGAGTGCAGCGCGTCGTTGAAATAGATCTGGTTCAGATCGCCGACCTTCTGGCCGGCGGGGATCGGACCGCCGACTTTGAAAGCCGGCACATGGAACACCTGCGCCACCATCTCGGAGGTGAGCGTGATCTGCTCTTTCGTCTGGGCGTCCGACGCCGTCATGCGGATGGGCTCGTACTTGAGCGCGTCGCCCACCACCGCCACCTTTCCCGAGTTGGGCCCTGTGAAGTTGTCGTTCCAGTAGGCCTGCAGTCGCTTGGCATCGGCATCATCGATCTCACCGGGAGCAACCAGGAGGCCGCTGGGCTTGGCGCCCTGGTTGAAGAAGCGCCGGGAGTCCCGCAACATTTCCAATCCGCCGGAGGCCGGCAGGCTGGCCGCAAACAGCGGCGAAACGCCCACCAGCGGGTGGAACATGCAGTTCATCCGGTCGTGGATGACCTCGGAGGCCGGCACGTACACCGTGGACTCCTGCAGGCCAGATAGGTTGTCCTGCCCGAGCTGGTAAAAGATGGAGCCGTCTGGCGCGATCAGTGGCTGAACGAGTCCAGGGTCGAGCACATACAGCGCCACCACGACGCCTCGGCCATCACGAATCTTGAGCGCGTAGGTGTTGCCCCAGGTCAACTTCGAGCAGACCCACCACTGCTTGAACTGGATTTGGTTCTGGTAATGGTTGGGCCGGCGCAGCACCGGCGAATAGGCCGGATTGGCGGACTCCTTCCAGATGCCGCTCGGCTGCAACTCCATCAGGCGCGTGCGCAACTTGCCGATGTCGTTGTAGATCAGGGAGCAGCACGAGAACACGGCCGGGTACGACAGCACGGTCTCCGGGCGGACGTTGATATCCATCTGGAAGTAGCCAGGCGGTTGGGCTGGCGTGATGTCGTGCCACACACCATCGGTATGCGGCGACACCAACCCCCGCGGCTGGGCCGTCACGATGCCCTTCTGCACCTCGCCGTCACTGGCGGGCATCGCCCCGCGGCCGACGAGATTTCGAAGAAAGCGAATCATTGGTCGTCAGCCTTTTCAAACGTGGCGTCCAGCAGTTCGGCCAGATCGGCCTTGAGCGTCACACCTTCAGGGATCTCGATCCCCTTGGCGGCGAGCGCCGCCTTCAGGTCGGCCACTTTCAGGCCATCGGAAGGCTTGGCGCCACCGTTCGCGGCTTGGGCCGGGGCGGATTGACTGACCGTCTTCGTCACCTCGGGCGTCGCGAACGCAGTCTGGTATGTCTCAGCAGGAACAGCCCGGCCGATCGCCTGCAGCACGCGCGCATCACCGCGAGGAGCGGGAAAGCCGTCTCCTGCTTTCAGCGCTCGGCCGGCGTAGGTGAACGACTTGGTGGCTTTCAGGTTTTCTCGCATGGCTGCTCCTTGGATTCGGGTAGTGCCGGGCCCGAAGGCCCGGCACTGGCTCGGCTGTTTAGCCTGCGTCCACCGCGCCGTAGTCGGCACCGGTGATAACCGCCACTGCCGATGCGCGGCGCTTGGCGAAGTTGATGGAGCGCACCACCTTGATGGCGGTGGATTCGCTCTGGAACATCGACGTGAAGTTCGCAGACGCGCCAGTGGGTGTGTCGGTTGCGCCCGTTGGGACGTTGTCCTGCTCGATCATTGCCTCGCGAGAGATCGAGACCTGCACGCCGGAATCGCCGATGCGGTAGATGTCCGAGGGCTTCAGCATCATCAGCAGACCTGCGCCGACGTTGTCACCCGTGGTCACGGTGTCACCCAACAGCGTGCCGCCGGATGCATTGATGCCAGGGAACTCCACCAGGCCGAGAGCGTTAGTCATCAGCTGGACAGACTTCGCCAGCGACGGCGTGGTCACCAGGTGCAGGCCGTTCACGTTCTTCGCGGCGATGAACTGCGCGTACAGGGCCTTGATGTCGGCCCGCAGGCCCGCGCCATCGGTGCCGGCGGATGGGATGCCGGTCACGCCGTTCAGAATGCCGGCCGGCGACACGCCAGCGACACCAGCGGCTGCGCTCAGGAACGTGGTGTCCACGCGCTGCGAGCTGGCTTCCACCAGGGCATCGCGCACCAGTTGCTCGGCCGATGGGCTGGAATCGCGCAGCAGCTCGTTGGAGACCACAGCCAGCGCGGCCACCTTCAGCGGTGTCAGCGTCACGTTCATGAAGTCGGCAGTGGTCGCAGGGATAGCCTTGGACTGCCCCACCCAGTAGGCGGTCGCCGCGCCGTCCTGGCCCTTGATCTGCACGTTCGCAGGGATCTGGCGCAGCGGCAGCTTGTCGTACACGGTCTGCGAGTACAGGAAGTCGATGAAGTCGCCGGTGTAGCGCTGATCGATGGCAGCCAGCTCGGCGCCCCACTCGCCCGTGCCGGTTCCGCCGCCTGGCACCGCGGCCTTCATGACGTTGATCAGCGTGGGATTGGTCTTGCCCCAGCGAGCTTCCGCGATGGCGAGCGCCGACACGTCGCCGTCGCTCAGGCGGGACAAAGCCTTGGCGATGACGATTCGGGTGTAGTTCTGCCCCTTGAACTTCTCGTCGGCGTCCTTGTTGACGTGGATGGCTGGGCCGGCGCCGGTGGCGATGGCGCCGCGGGCAACAGAACCAGGTGCCGCGCCAGCGCCGCCAGCAGCGGGCACAGCCTTGGTCACCTGCAGGGCCTCCAGGGCGCGAAGGTCTTCCAGTTCGGCGTCGATCTGCGAGATGTCGGCGGTCAAACCCTTGAACGCCTCGCGCTCGCTCTCGTCCTTGGTACGACCCTCATCCAGGGCTTTCTTTTGCACGCCTTCCAGCTCCAGGGCCTTTGCGGTGCGCGTCTCCATGAGGCGCTTGATTTGTTCTTGCAGGTTCATTGGGTGTCCTTTCGGGATTACTTGAGAAAAACGACGCCCTTGCGGGCTTCTTGGTGTCCCGAGACGCCGGGGGGCAGCAAGCGCACGACACGGTCCTGCTTGCGGCCTGTCGCGGCCAGCAGCGCGTTGTCGAGAGACTTGATGGTGGTGATCGATGCGTCGGCGTTGGCCGGCACCGTGACTGCAGACAGCTCGAACCACAGCCATTTCGTGTAGCGCATGCCGTAGGTGCCCTCGATGCGGGCTGCCTCCAGCGGCTTGAGGCCGACCGAAAGGCCGCGCACCAGCTTGGCCTTCAGCATCTGCCATGCGGTGGCGAGGCGCTCCTTCAGCGGGCCTTCTTCCTCCACGTCGGCGACCTCGCCATCGACCTCGATCCCCTTCTCGGTCACGCGCGCCGCGGTGATCCAGCCGATGGGATCATTGCTGTCGTGCTGCCACAGGAATGGGATCGGCAGCTTGAACTGCGCGCCCTTGGGCTCCACGATGTCTCCCGTCCGGTCGGTCGTCGGCGTCGAGGCAATGCCCTTGAATGTCCGCTTGCCACCTTCGTCGCTGAGGGCCTTGATGACAAGGGTCGAGTACGCACGTTCCATGCAGTGCTCCAGAAAAAGAAAGGCCCGCGCTGGGCGGGCCGTGGTCAGGATCGTCAGACGACGAACATTTGGTACTTGGGCGGCGGCTTCGGTGGCTCGGCCATCGGCATCACGCCGACAGCCATCGCCAAAGCCTGCATTCCGTCGATACGGCCGCTTGCCTTCGACTTCGTGAACTTGCGGTTCTCGGCCGGGTCTTTCACCACGATCGCGTTGGCCGCGCACATCGCCAGCACTGGGTGGTTGCCGTGCTTCAGCTTTTTGGCCAGCAGCTTTTCCTCCAGCGACCGGATGGCCGGCGACATGGACTGGAAGCCCTGCCCAAAATCCACGAACTTCGCCAGTTCGGCCTCTGTGAAACCGGCCCTCACCAGCCACGGTCTCAGGTGGCGCATGCCCCATCGATCGAAGGCGATCGCCTGGACGTCGTACCGGTCGAACACCTGGCGCAGCTCCGCGGCCACGAACTCATATTCGATGGACCTGCCGGGCGTTGTCTTAAGCAGACCCTTCGAGGCCCACACGTCATAGGGGACGCGGTCGGCTCGCGACTTCTCCGCGAGCCCTTCGCCCGGCAGCCAAAAGCTCGGAATCACGTCGCCGTCATCGGTGGCCAGCACCAGCGCGGTCAGGTCGCTCACAGCTGAAAGGTCGAGCCCGCCGTAAACCTTCAGGCCTGGCTGGTCGTCTGGATCCGCTCCGTTCTCCTGCCACACCGCCCGCGTGATGAAGGGCGTCTTCGCCTCCACGCGCTGGTTCAGGATCAGATTTCGGTAACCCGCCTCCATGCTGGGGAGCCGCTTCGCATCGGTCGCCTGCTTGCGGACCTCCTCCTGGTTCATGAACACTTCGAAATGCGGGTTTGCCGCCCGGATCGCCTTGTCGCTGAACGGGTCCATGTCCATGGGTGCCGTATGCAGCGCCACCTTCACACGCGGATCCGCCCCCGTCAACGCATCGTCGATCAGCAGGCTCAACAGGTCCGCATCCGTGCGCGCCTGCGTGCTGATGATGATCGACAGCGGCCGCTCGTGCGCAGCTGATGCCGTCTCGATCGCCTCATACAGCTCTGACCGCGGCCCGACAACCTGCCCAAGCTCATCGTGCACCGAGAACACCGGAGATAGCCCGTAGGCCGTCGAGGCGTCCGCAGACAACGCGCGGTAGGTCGTTCCCAGCTCAGGACAAACCAGCGTCTTCGCCGACTCCTTGGGGATCACGTACTCGCTCAGTTCCGGCGACATCCGCACTACCTTGGATGCGTATCCGTACAGGATGGCCGCCTGGTCGCGGGACTGGGCAGCGCTGTAGAGTTGGCTGTTCGGCTGGGCTTCCGGCCCGCATAGATGTAGGAGCAACAGGAATGCGCTCGTAGCCGTCTTCGCGTTCTTGCGAGCCATGCTCAAGATGAATGTGCGCGTCGGCGTGTCGTAGATGCTCCGAATCCACTCCTTCTGGGGCTTGGTCAGCCGCACGGGCTGACCTACGTGTTTGCCGTCGGGGATGCGGCACATCGACTCGATCCAAGCGATGTTTCTTAACCCCCTACTTCGCTTCAAGGACTTCCCACGGCTTGCGCGCGCGGCCCTGGCTTGCGTTCGACCGTCCGACCGTCTTCGGGTCGGTTGTCGCCTGGCGAGTGATTCGGAGACGGGTGGCCAGCGAGGACGCAGACCGAACTTCGCGCTCGCGCATCGCCAGCAGTCGGTCGTATCGCTTCAACCCATCGTCGTCGCGCAGCCACTCGCGGTCGAAACTCTTGATCTCGTCGTCCAGCACCTGAGCAGTGACGACGTGCTGGCAGTACAGGTCCAACAGGTCACGGTGCGTTTCCGTGAATGCTGCTGCTGCGTGGTCATTCACCAGACGCGCCCACACCACCTGCTCTGCGTCGCTCAGATGCGCGCTCGGCATCAGCCGGCTCGCAGACGTGACAGGTGCAAGCTGGGCCGCCACTGCGACCTGGGCAGCGGATTTACGGCCTCTTTGCGCCATCGGATTCACCTTTTTTCTGGACGTTTAGCTGCGCGAGGGGAACAGGTCGGTTTCCGAGGGGAACGACTTTTCTCGGACCCTCACCCCCCCGCCCCTGCCTGCCCTGACCCGACCGCGCCTGATCACAATGCCCCTGGGCCGCGTCAGGCGGGCCGGTGAGCGACGATCAGGCTGGGTGCGTGCTCCAGGGGTTGTCTGCTGTGGCCCGCGTGTATTCGGCCTTGAGGGCTGCCACCACATCGGGAAGCGCAGACCGCAGGGCCTCCACATGCCTCGCGGCTGGCAGGGGCAGGATCAGTGCCGAGGCCAAACTGTCTAGCCGATCGATCTCTTGCGCCAGCGTTTCTGATGGGCTCATGGTCATTTCTCCTCAATACTCGGAAACTGCAGAGCGTTCTCGCCCGGCTCGAGCGGCCACACTTCAAGGCCGTCATACGCCGATGGCGCCAGGGCGAAGCCGTGACGACGGCACGCCTGTTCAACCTCAGCCAGGAACACGGTCACTGCTTGGCTCAAGTCCTCGGCCATGTTCAATACCCCGTCTGGATGATGACTGCCCGGCCGGCCAGCGTTTCCACCAGAACCTCGCCTCGGCGTAGCTCTGGCTGCGGACGGCTGAGGCCCTGTTCGCGCTGGCACCTGACCACCGAATGGACCCGGCGATGCTCCAAGCCGCTGGGGCCCTCCACCTCTACGGTGAATGTAGCGGCCGATTGTTGAGGTGTGATTGCCATGGTCAGGCCTTCGCAGCCTGAGCCGCCTGATGATCCCGACGACGGTTGTTCGACCCGGCAGACATGAGCCAGGTGAAGCCCAGGCACAGGAACATCACCCAGTGGCCGAACCACAGGAGAACGACCATCTCGCCCAGGTACAGGATTCGGGCTATGCCGAAGGGCAGCGGCGCGGGTGTTGGGGGATCAGTGTCCTTGTGGTTCAGCACCACACCCACACCAGCAGCCAAGCTCAACGCGCACCACGCCATCAGCATGTTGGCCGCGCCGTCGATGCCGACCACCTTCCAGAGGTAGAGCATCGCGCACACGAAGGTGTGAATCACCAAGGCGGCGATGGCTTGCTTGTGCTTTGTCATGGTCAATCCTTGGGGTGTGAGGGGTCTATCGGCCAGCCATCCAGACCAATGGCCTGGCGCTGCTGGTAGCCCATGTCTTTCGCTGTCTTCTTGGCGTGGCAGCCACTGGGGCCGCAGCACAGCACCTGGGTGTTGGACTCAATGTCCTCACCGGTGCCGCCGTCAGCCTTCAGGGCTCTGATGTGATCGAGCTGGAAGCCACGGCCGGGGATGTCGTTGAACTCCACCAGCTTCCCGCACATGGCGCAGTGGGGGTTCTTGCTCCACACCTTCAGGCGACGGGCTTGAAGACGACGCCCAGATATCCGAAGACCTGCTCGCACTCTGCCGCTCCTCTATCCAGTTCAGCTAGGCTTGCCGGGAGATCAACTTAGGGGGAGAAAATGGAACCGCTTTGGAGCGAGTATCTGAGGCTTCTGACGGCCTGCACGACCAACAGAGGCGGACTAGATTGGTCAGCGGTGGCTGCATTCGGGTCGTTCCTGACCGCAGCCGCCGCTGCAGCTATAGCGCTTAAGCAGTGGCAAACCTCGAAAGGACAACTGCGCGCTGAGTTGTTCGAAAGTCGATTAGCCGTCTATCGCGCTGCACGCGCTGTCGTGATGACAGGCTATTCCCGCCAACTGAATATGGAGGATGAAGCCAAATATCTCGCGGGCATCTCTGACTGCCGTTGGGTGTTTGGCCCGGAGGTCAGGCAGTACCTTGAGAAAGAACTATGGCAACAGGTCTACCGCCAAACAAACATCATAAGAATCGGCGACAAAAGCGCTACTCGCGATGAACACATCGCAGCGACCCAAGAACGGAGCGCATCCTTCAAATGGTTCGAATCTGCGAAGGACCAAGTCGATTCGATTTTCGAGCCTTATCTCAACCTTTCGGGCATGGACCTTGATCCGCCTCGCTTCTTCAGGTCTAGATAGCTAGCCTCGGTCTCGGCGCGTGGCACCTATGCGTGGTGCCTGCTGCATCCGTGTGGCCTGGGCCATGGTGATGCGCGTGGCCGCGGCAGGGATGCGGGGCTTACTCACGCCTCGACCGACAGGCCGCCCACTTCAATCTTGATGCCGCCAACGATCGGGGTTGACGCCGCCTCATCGATCAGCGCGTACCTCACCCAGGTGATCGTCATTTCGGGCTGCATGCCCGTAGCGGACGCGAAATCATTCAGCGCCTTGCGCACCAGAGCAGCAGCCTTCACAGCTTCCAGCTCGATTGCCAGTTTGATGGTCATGGCTTGGCCTCAGTCGGAAGACGAAGAACAGGAGGCGGAGGATCCTGCGTCGCCACAGGAGGCGCCAGAGTCCCAGCTTCCCGATGCGCCGACGCCACCGAAGTCCCCACCACCACCGGACACGACGGCCGCGGGGCTGTGCACACGCTCCGCCTCGCTGGGGGCAGACATCGGCAGCGCAGTGGGCCAAGCCGGCCAGCTGCCGGGCTCCGGCGTCGGAGCGAGTGCACCAGCATTCGCTGCGGGTGAGGCTTGCCGCCGCCCGACATAGCCCCGCGTCTCCCGCTCGAACCTGGCGCGCATGCGGGCGGCCACCTCTGCAGACTGAGCGGCCTGCTGTGCCTGACGTGCTGCAGCCGCAGCCTCGGCGGCCTGCCTTGCCGCCGTCGCCCGGGACCAATCAGCATGCGCAGCCATCCGGCGGGAGGCCTCGTCGCACCGCCTCTTGCGAGCACGCCACAGCAGCCAGGCGCCGCCGGCAATGGGTGTTGCAGCGATGGCGATCGAGGCGGCGGCCAGGTAGTGGTGCATGGTGATCTCCGGGTAAAGGGCCCCTCGCAACGCCAGCGGCCCGGGAGGTGACGGGCTGTTGGTGCTGGCGCTGCGAAGGGAGGCGTCCGTTTGCCCACGGTGCGCTGGGGCCACGCTTGCCTTCACGCATGCCCCGAGCGGGCAGCGTGTCAGTTGGTTGCGGGATTTCGGAATGGGTGCCACCACCTGGGGCATGGCGTCCGTGGCGGTGTGGTGCGTGGTGGATGCACCCCGGTGGTGGCGAACTGGTTGCGGTGGTCGGCTTTGATCCGACGGGGTATGAAACCGTTGCTCTACCTGGCTGAGCTACGCCGCGGATAGAAGATCAGGTGCAGGGCCGCCCCTGGCGGGCGAGAGCCCCGCACGACGGCGGCATGGCCGGCACGATGACGGGCATCACTGGCGCCCCTGCCGGCTTGTCGACGGCTGGTGCTGGCCGGGCTACAGACGCCGGGCGCGGCACCACGATGACAGGGCGCGGCACGATCACCACGGGGCCGGCGTGGGCCGGCAGGCCAGCCAGAGCAGCCAAGGCGGCGATGGACAGGGTGGTCTTGCGCATGTCGTCTCCAATGCAAAAAGCCCACAGGGCGAACCGTGCGGGCTTGGAAATTTCAGGGCGCGACTATCCAGCAATTTCTGGCTTGCCCAGACTCTCCGCCTGGGGGCCGCTTGCGGCAGTGTGGCATGGCGTATGAAACGGCGCCTGCGCTCTAAGGCCGCAGTATACATGAACTAGAGCCCCGGACGCCCTCCATCGTGTCCGGCCGCATAGGCCTTGAGACGCTTGAGGCCAGCCAGCCCGGACCGGGTGCCCTGCCTTGCGCGGTCTACGTGTGCGGCGATGTGCTCGGAGATGGCCTGCCCCTCTCTGC
This sequence comes from Acidovorax sp. KNOB132, assembly GCF_057541515.1. Lineage (NCBI taxonomy): Bacteria > Pseudomonadati > Pseudomonadota > Betaproteobacteria > Burkholderiales > Comamonadaceae > Acidovorax > Acidovorax sp. KNOB132. The sequence goes on along the minus strand of NZ_BAAJYT010000039.1, from coordinate 1,965 downwards.
CGTGCGGGATGTCGCGAAGCCCCACGCCACGGCAAACCTTGCAAACCCGGCCTTCGTGCTCCTTCGTCCCCTGGCAAGCCGAGCAACGCCGATCCGCCCACCAACCCAGCACGTCCAGCAACTTGACCTCGGGGGCTCTGCCGCCACGAGCGACAACCCAGGGCAGCAAACCTGAGTGCGGATCCATCAGCTTCGGCAGGCTGTGCAGGCGGCTGAGCACCCGGCGGCGCTCACCTGCTAGCCACTCGTCAACCTTGGCGCGTGCGCCAGCGAGGTCCAGGGCGGCGGAGGTTCGTAAGCCGCGCCGGCCTTGCTTCGTCACGCTGACGCGGGGCAACGCCGAAGCGATTCGCTTCAGGTCTTCGTCCGTGATCTGCTTTGGTCGCGCGCAGCCATCCCACTCGGTCATCAGCTGGTAGACATAGCGTCCCAGGCATGCGGTGCTGCTCCCTGCTGCAATCAGCAGGTCTGCATCACCCCTCGTTTCCACGCAGACCGTGAGATCGCGGCTGTTGCCAGCGCTGGCCAGGCGCTCCGATAGATTGGGCCGGTTGCGGGTGGTTTCGTTCATTTAACTTTTAATAAGTTACGTTACTCTACATCAAGCAGAAGCGCTCCAATCGGGCAGATTCCTTGGCCATCGGCCAGCCTTCCGAATCACAGTCCGGGTTTTCGCTGCCCAGCGCTCCGCCGCTTCGCGGTGGGCCTCGCGCCCTCCTGCCAGCAGGTGGTACTGATCGAATGCAGCATGGCAACCCTCCACTCCCGGCCGGCTGCAGCACAGCGGGAAGCCCCGGCGGTCGTCAACCTTGAGCCCCGTGCCCTTGCCCTCGTTCGCGTGGGCGTGCTGGCTGTAACCGACGATCCCGCAGTAGATGCAGGGCAGGCATGACACCGCTCTGCGGTATGCCTCGCTGCGCAAGGCGCAGGCCTTGGGGAACGTGGTGGGCAGAGTCCGGCGATTAGCTATTGAATTAATAGCATTCAGCCCTTTCAACAATTGCGCTTGAGGCATATTCAGTCGCGTACGCATAGCGGCCGTGAATGCTCCTGAATTAATAGCGCGCTCGGCTTTCGCATCAAGCCTTTCAGCGCGATCCAAGGGGGAACATCACCGTGGCGGCCGAACGTGCCTGATTTGCGCTTGAAAGCGGTCCGCGTGAGGCCCTTTGTGCCCCGGTTCATAGGCTTGGTGCGCGCCATCATTTCGCGGCGCTCCGGTACGGCCACGCCACCATTGCGGCGTCGCGCGAGTGTTCGTTGCTGGAGCCAGCCCAGCCAGTGACGGCCGCGAAACGCTTGGCGTCGAGCTTCGCGCCCTTGCCGGCAGGGCTGATGCCGTGAGCGGCCACGCCAAGCTCTGCGCACACCGCAGTGATGAGGCTGCACCACGCATCCACCTGGCCAACGTTGCGGGCCATCTTGGCGCTGGCTGCGCCGCTCTTGCCCCGGGTCCAGGTGTGGCTCTGCAGGCGCGAGTCCTCGAAAACCACGCGCGCGGGCTGACGGCCGCGAATCAGGCGCTCGATCTGGTGCGGCGGCACCGTCTCCAGGTCGGTCAGCAGGCCATCCACGTAAGTGGCCACGCCAGTGTTGGCGCCAGGGTCGATTCCAAGAATCAGGCTCACTTGGCACCTCCCGCAGTCCGGCCGATGGCCTTCCAGTCTTCCCAGGCCATGCGGGGCGTGTAGCCCACACCCATCACACGGCCCAAGCTGTCGCGGCTGTAGCAGTGCCAGAGGCCCCGCTGCTTGTAGATCCTGGGCTTCATGCAGCCCCTCTCGAAACGAGCCCCGAGAACATGCCACCAGCCCCGGCAAAACACACGTAGTCGCCGCGGCGCGCCTTGCTGACGAGCGAAGCCCCCATCTGCAGTTCCTTGGCCAACTCTCTCCCGGTCTTGGGGCTTGACTGGATGTACTGGATCAGCTCCGGGGTCATCCGAGCGCGCTTGCGGCTGGTGGC
>NZ_BAAJYT010000038.1:0-27385 GCF_057541515.1 Acidovorax sp. KNOB132 | reverse complement strand
CCGCGCCGGCAGTTCGCGGCGCCTGGCGCAGGCGGACTGGGGGCGGGCCGGCACCGATGCGCTCGACAGCGAGGAGCGCCAGCCGGCCCGCTGGCCCGGCTTCGTGTGGTCGCTGGCCGTGAGCGTGGCCGTCACCCTGCTCACCCACCTGCTGTCCGGGGTGTTCGAGCTGGCCAACATCGTCATGCTGTACCTGCTCGGGGTGGTGGGCGTGGCCATGCGGTTCGGCCGGGCGCCTGCGGCCCTCGCGGCGCTGGTCAACGTACTGGCGTTCGATTTCTTCTTCGTTTCGCCGCGCATGTCGTTCGCCGTGAGCGACGTGCAGTACCTCGTCACCTTCGGTGTCATGCTCATGGTGGGGCTGCTGGTGGGGCAGCTCACCGCGGGGCTGCGCTTCGCGGCGGGCGTGTCGGCGAGCCGCGAGCGGCGCGCGCAGTCGTTGTTCGACCTCACGCGCGAACTGTCCGCAGCGCTGCAGGTGGAGCAGATCACCGCCATCGGTGCTGCCGCGGTGCAAAAGCATTTCGGAGGGCGTGCGGCGGTGCTCGCGCTGGATGAGAGCGACCGCCTGGCCATGCCCGAGGGGCTGCCGCCCGGATTCGACGCGAACGTGGCCCACTGGACGCTGCGCCAGGGCCAGAGCGCCGGCCTGGCCACGGCCACGCTGGCCGCGCAGACCTGGCGCTACGTGCCGCTCACCGCGCCCATGCGCGTGCGGGGCGTGCTGGCGCTGGAGCCTGCACAGCCGCGCTGGCTGCTGATTCCCGAGCAGGCACAGCAGCTCGATACGCTGGCCCGGCAGATCGCCATCGCCCTGGAGCGGGTGCACTACGTGGACGTGGCGCAGCGCGCGGTGGTGGACATGGAATCGGAGCGCCTGCGCAATGCCCTGCTGGGCGCCATTTCGCACGACGTGCGCACCCCGCTTACCGCGCTGATCGCGCTGGCGGAGTCGCTGCCCGCGCAGTCGGCCGAAGACCAGGCCGAGGCCGGCCGCGCCATCGTGGCGCAGGCCCATCAGCTGCACGCGCTGGTGAGCAACCTGCTCGACATGGCACGGCTGGAGAGCGGCATTGCCGGCGGCAGCGTGAACCTGCGGCGCGACTGGCAGTCGGTCGAGGAGGTGGTGGGCACAGCGATCCGGGCAGCACGCCCTGCGCTGGGGCGCTTGCCGGTGGTCACGCACCTGCCGGCGGACCTCCCTTTGGTGGAATTCGATGCCGTGCTCATCGAGCGGGTGCTGGTCAACCTGCTGGAAAACGCCGCCAAATACGGTGCGCCGCCCATCGAGGTGTCCGCCAGCACCACGCCCACCACGCTGCGGCTGGCCGTGCGCGACCATGGGCCGGGCCTGCCGGTGGCGCTGCGGGGGCAGGAGCACACATTGTTCGAGAAATTCACCCGTGGCCAGTCGGAGTCGGCCACGCCCGGCGTGGGCCTGGGATTGGCCATCTGCAAGGCAGTGGTGCAGGCGCATGGCGGCGACATCTCCGCCGCCAGCGCCGAGCGCGGTGGGGCGGAGTTCACCGTGACCCTGCCGCGGCGCGACGAGCCCCCCCTTCCCCTGGACGAACCCTTGGAGCCCGGCGCGCCGGAAACGCCATGACCTTGGCCTTGCGAACGGTGATCGTGATCGAGGACGAGCCGCAGATCCGCCGCTTCGTGCGCAGTGCGCTCGAAGCCGAGGGTTGGCAGGTGCATGAGGCGGCCACGCTGCGCGAGGGGCTGTCGGCCGCCGGCACGCGGCAGCCGGACCTGCTGGTGCTCGATCTGGGGCTGCCCGATGGCGATGGCGTGGGCCTGATCCGCGATGTGCGCAGCTGGTCGGCGGTGCCCATCATCGTGCTGTCGGCCCGCACCGACGAGGCCGACAAGATCGCGGCCCTGGATGCGGGCGCCGACGACTACCTCACCAAGCCGTTCGGCACCGGCGAACTGCTGGCGCGTGTGCGCGCCAACCTGCGCCGCCCGCGCGCCGCCAGCGGCAACGGCCTTACCCCGGTGGCCGAGGAGCCCGTGTTCCGCTTCGGCGACATCGAGGTGGACCGGAACGCTCGGGTGGTTCGGCGCGGCCATGCCGAGGTGCACCTCACGCCCACCGAGTACCGCATGCTGTCCGTGCTGGTGGCCAATGCGGGCCGCGTGATCACGCAGCGGCAGCTGCTGCGCGAGGTGTGGGGCCCCATGCGTTCGGACCAGAACCATTACCTGCGCATCTACATGGGCCACCTGCGCCAGAAGCTGGAGGCCGACCCGGCCCAGCCGCGCCATCTGTTGACCGAGACCGGCGTGGGGTATCGGCTCGCGGTGTGATTGACCGGCGACAGCAGCATTGGAAACGGCAGTGTTGCATTTTTGTCTCGGTATTTACAACCATGTGTTGCGGGCTTCAGGGTGGACAATCACTGCTATATTCATCGCAGATTTATAAAAATAGAAACGGATCAAAGGCGGATGTAAAGGCAGATCCAGTGGGGTCTTCTTTAACGACATAACGCCTGTCCGATAGGGAGGGATTTTGATGAATGCAGGTCAAAAGCTGCCGTGGCCTTTCATGGAATCGTGCGCCGCGCGACTCCATGGTCCCCCCATGGCACCCATGTAGCCGTCTGCCAAGCCGGGGCATGGAGGCCAATACCGTTCTTCTGCAACTCCGTTGATTTTTCGCTTTCCGTGCCTGGGCATGGAGGCCTGTCTCGGTATTTTTCCGTGGATTGATAATCGTGCGGCATGTATTTTCAATATGCATGCCAGGCATGGTGCGTGGGTGCGTCTGCATATTGAATGCGCATCCATTTCTTTCATCGCTGAAAAATATCGAATCGGAAATCCAACGGCTGCATCTGACGGCGCCACCCCTGCGTTACCCCGGTAAACGCACCCGACGCAAGTTCCATGTCAGCGATTTGCCAATGGGTAACAACAATTCAACCAAGGGAGTGAACCATGTCTGAAACCATCCAGTTGCCACCGGATCTCGCATCCAGCCTGACCGTCGCCATCAATACCGCGATCCAGTCGCCTGCGGCGCAGAACTACACATTTGAGATCGCCCAGGGGTGCACGCCATCCGTGCTGAACAACATGTACTTCTGCAACGCGGCAAGCGTGACAGAAACCTATGGCTCCAGCTCCACCATTCCCCATGCGGATTCGACAGGGGCGCATGTCGACACCAACGATCACGTGGACACGAACAACCATGTCGATTCCAAGCTCGTGCACGACGATATCCCTGGCTACAAGCCCTTGGGCATACCGCACACCGACACCACGCCGCACGACGATACGTCCACGCCACACGACGATACCTCTCTGCCGCACGACGATACGTCCGCACATTACGACACCCCGGCGACCACGGTGGGCGGCATCATCTGTACAGCCAAGCTCAGTCAACTGACCGGCTGCGGTTCTCTGGTAATCAGCAACCTGGTGATTCCTTCATCGGTGGACATTCCCATGCCCTCCGCGACAGGGTATTCATTTCCCTTCTCGGCCGACGTTTCTTTCGGCTCTGCCTTGACGCCATCGTTCGATATCAGCGTGCAGGCTCCGCCGCTTCCAGCCGCCACGGACCATTCCAGCGTGGCGGTGAAAGGGACGACGGGGACCATGGCCGGCTCCATCTCGCTCTACTGCACCGGCAATACTGAGAACAAGGCCCCCGGTTACTACGCATCGATCAACAGCATCACGGTCACGCTGCCGACGAATGTCAGCAGCTATAGCAACTGGAGTGGTATTGCGGGTGCGCTGATCTCGGTGGGTCTCAGTGATGCCGATGCACTCAATCTGGGGAATGCGTTGCTCAAGACGGTGACTGCGTTGGTCAATGGCTTCATCGCCTCGGAGACCGAGGATGCCATCAACGGAGCCATTCCGGCGCCGTTCCTTGCCTGCCAGTGCTGACCGCTGCGCGGGGCGCTGTGCGCCAGCCTGCTCAGCCTGACGGTGTCCATGCATCCATGGATGCCGCGTTCCGTCCACCAGAAGATGACCACTGGAGATCCAGGCAATGACCATCGAACTTCGCCCGCTGGGCGTGGCATGCAATCTGGCGTGCAGCTACTGCTATCAGCAGCCGCAGCGGGACGCCGGCAATCACCGCACGCCCTACGACCTGGAAAAGATCAAAGCGGAGGCCGAGCGCATCGGCGGACCCTTCACGTTGTTCGGCGGAGAGCCCCTGCTGATGAAGTTCGACGACTTGGAGCACCTTTTTGCATGGGGGCTTGAGCGGTTTGGGGCCAATACCATCCAGACCAACGGCGTGCTGATTGAAGGCCGGCATATCGACCTGTTCCGTCGATACAAGGTGAGCGTGGGCATCTCGATTGACGGACCGGGGCCGATGAATGATGCCCGCTGGAACGGCAGCCTGGAAAAGACACGCCAAGCCACTGCTCGGGTAGAGGGCGTGATCGCTCAACTGTGCGAAGCGCGCCAGATACCCAGCCTGATCGTCACGCTGCATGGCGGAAACGCGAGCGGTGAGAAGATTCCAGAGATGATCGAATGGATGCACCGCCTGGACACGATGGGCATTCGGAATGTCCGGTTGCACCTGCTCGAAGTCGACGATGAATCGTTGCGGGGGCGCCTGGTGCTCTCTGCCCGGCAAAACATTTCAGCGCTGTTGGCTTTTGCGCAGGCGGAGCCTCGCTTCACCAACATTCGTTTCGATCTGTTCCGCGATATCGAAAATCTGCTGGAGGGAAAGGATGGCAAGGCCAGTTGTATCTGGCGCGCCTGTGATCCCTACACCACCGAGGCAGTGCAAGGCGTGGAAGGAAATGGACAGTCGAGCAACTGCGGAAGGACCAACAAGGACGGCATCGATTTCATCAAGGCGCAGGTACCGGGATTCGAGCGCTATGTGGCTCTTTTCAATGCGCCTCAATCGGATCACGGGTGTGCTGGATGCCGCTTCTTTCTCATGTGCAAGGGACAGTGTCCCGGCACGGCGGTCGGGGGCGACTGGCGCAACCGGACGGAAAACTGCGAGGAATGGAAGCATCTCTTCCAGTTGATCGAATCCCGATTGGTTCTTGCGGGAAGAATCCCCTTGACCTTGCAGCCCTTGCGCCTCGAATTGGAGCGCTTCCAGGTCACCGCCTGGAAACAGGGTCGCAATCCGTCCATCAGCAAGACGCTGGGCTATTTCCACCAGGGGCTGCTGCCTGCCGGGCCCGCAGCTGAACCGGAACCCCAACCCTCTGAGATCAAGAACGGTTCGGGCAGCATTCCCCGGATCAGCTGGGTCAGCAACGCGGCGCGCAGTTTCTGGCAGCCGCGGATGGAACAAGTGCGCACGATGCTGGAAGACGTCACCGTCCACGCAGGGCGGCTGCATTCTGGGCGTTGCTCGGTCCGGCGGGTTCCGGAGTCCAGTCTGGAACGCCTGGCCGGCTTGGCGGGCCGAATGGGCGTGGGGCATGCGTTTCTTCCGGCGTCCGCGCTGACCCATGCCGTCCCTTCCGATCCCTGGGCCGAGCGCTCGGGGCTGCTGGTCTGCGGCGAGCCCTCCAGCGTGGCCTCTGTCCAGGCCGCTTGGGCCGATGGCGATCGGGGCGCGTTCCTGGCGCGGCTGGAGGTTCCACCGTGCTGCCTGGCAGGCCATTCCGCATCGGCAGAAGCGCTGTCCACGGTGCATCTGGACGATGGCTTTTCGCCGCACTCGCTGCTGGCTCCCCTGGGTCTGTCTCTGCTGCCGGTGGCGCCGTGCCAGCCCGGTTGCCGGCACGCGCTGGATGCGGCTCGGACGCTGCGGCAGGCCGCACTCGATGGCGGTTATGGAACCGAGGTGGATTGGCTGCAGGAAATGATGGCGTGGTCGATCTCATGGACTGACCGGCATGGCATCACCGAGGTGAAGGCGCCCGTATTCAAGCTGTGCTTTCTCGCGCCACCGGGGGCCGCAGACACGGCGATTCTGAAGCAGGGCGTCAGCCATGTCGCTTTCGCGACGCAGGGCCTGGGTTTTCCGTTTTCGGTCCCGGCGCGCAAGACGATCACGCTGCACGCCGATGGCCGCCGTGCCGCAGCCTGCGTGAATTCGGGTTGACGGCACTGTGCTGAACCGCAGCAACCATCTGCCGCATGACCCCATGTGGTCATGGGCTTGGAGGGATCGTGAAGCCATTCGATGAAATTCTGGCGGCCATTGACTGGTCGCGCATGGCGGTGCCGCAGCCAGACGGCTACGACACCGATGTCATTCTGGCTCTGGCTGGCAGCGGGGCCTCTCCGCTGCGGCCTGCGCCATATCAGCGCCGTCCGCCAGAAGGCTCGCACGCCTTTTGCGGTGGCATGGTGGCGGTGCGCGCCGGTCCGGAGCGGGGCCTGGGGTCGGCCAGCATGGTGCCTGCTGCGTTGGACCACCCGCATCTCGACAAGGCTGCAGCACTTCTTGCGCGATGGCCTGCGGCCCACGCACAGTTTCAGCGCTTGGTGGAGGCCGTGCATCCTTATTGCGATCTGGCACAGGTGCGGCTGGGCCAGTGGGCTTTCGGGTCATCGAGCCATTCGCATGAGGCGGACTTCGGCTGCATCCTGGTGACCGTTGATGACCCGCTGGGCCTGGCGCAGGCTCTGCTTCACGAGATGGCGCACCACAAGCTGCGTGCAATGGGCGTGTCGGTGGAAGTGGCAGACCGGCTGATCGCCAATCCGCCCGATCAACGGTTTGATAGCCCTATACGCAAGGACCGGACGAGACCGATGACGGCGGTGTTCCATGCGCAGTATTCCTTCATGCACGTCACGGCGCTGGATCTGTACATGCTGAAAAAGGCCGACGATCCGCTGGAAGCGACCAAGATACTGATGCTGCTGGCGCGCAACGTGATCCGGATGGAGGCCGGGTACCGGGAGATCGACATGCACCTCAGAACGGATTCGATCGGGCAGACTTTTGTCGAACCCTTCATGCGGTGGTCCCGTCAGGTGCTGGATGATGGCCGCGCTGCGTTGGATGCCCACGGATACACCCTTGCCTGATCCTGCTGCCTGGCGGGCGCCGGCCCTCGGTCTTTTCCGCTCACCGCGGTGATTCGGAGGGCCAGCGCCGGACAGGAGTATGGCGGTTCAGGCAGGCCTGGTCGCTGTCACTGGCGCACCGTCCGATCCTTCCTCTTCGCTGCGCCGGTGCACGATCCGGTACAGCAGCGGCAGCACCAGCAGCGTGAGCGCGGTCGAGGACAGGATGCCGCCGATGACCACCGTCGCCAGCGGCCGCTGCACCTCCGCTCCGGTGCCGGTGGCAATGGCCATGGGTACAAAGCCCAGCGACGCCACCAGCGCCGTCATGAGCACGGGCCGCAATCGGGTGAGCGCCCCCTCCCGGATGGCAGTGTCCAGCGGCATGCCGCCCTCGCGCAGGCCGCGGATGAAGGAGATCATCACCAGCCCGTTCAGCACGGCGACGCCCGACAGCGCGATGAATCCGACCGCGGCCGAGATCGAGATCGGGATGTCGCGCAGCCACAGTGCCACGATGCCGCCGGTGAGGGCGAACGGGATGCCGGTGAAAACGACCAGCCCGTCCTTCACATTGCCGAACATGGCGAACAGCAGCGTGAAGACCAGCAGCAGCGCGACCGGCACGACCACCTGCAGGCGCTGGGTGGCCGACTGCAGATTTTCATACTGGCCGCCCCAGGCGGTCCAGTAGCCCGCCGGGATCTGGACCGCCTGCATGGCCTGTTCCGCCTCGGCCACGAAGGAGCCCAGGTCCCGGCCCCGCACGTTGGCGCTCACGACGATGCGGCGTTTTCCGTCCTCCCGGCTGACCTGGTTGGGACCCGGTGCCAACTGCAGCGTGGCCACTTCGCTCAGCGGGATGAAGCGGGCGCGGGCGTCCGCGGCGTCGCCGCCGCGAGGCAGTGCGACCGGCAGGCGCTGGATGGCCTCCAGGTCGGTCCGGATGTGCTCCGGCAGCCGCACGAGGATGCCGAAGCGCCGGTCGCCTTCGAAAAGGGTGCCGGCCTCGCGCCCGCCCACGGCAATCGACACGGCCTCCTGGACATCGCCCACATTCAGTCCGTAGCGGGCGGTCTTGGCGCGGTCGATGTTCACCGTCAGCACCGGCAGGCCGCTCGTCTGCTCCACCTTGACCTCGGTGGCCCCATCGATTCGGTTGAGCACTTCAGCGACCTTCTGGGCGGTCTGGTCGAGCACGGCCATGTCGTCGCCGAAGATCTTCACCGCCACATCGCTGCGCACGCCGGAGATGAGTTCATTGAACCGCAACTGGATGGGCTGCGAGAACTCGTAGTTGTTGCCCGGCAGTTGCTCCACCTCGGCCTGGATGGCCGCAAGGAGCTGTTCGCGCGACCGGGCCGGTGCAGGCCAAGTGTCCTGCGGCTTGAGCATGATGTAGGCGTCCGAGATGTTGGGCGGCATCGGGTCCGACGCGATCTCGGCCGTTCCTGTGCGGGCAAAAACCCGCTCGATCTCGGGAAACTTCGCCTTCAGCGTGCTCTCCAGCTGCTGCTGCATCGCCACCGACTGCGACAGGCTGGTGCCGGGAATGCGCAACGCCTGCATGGCGAAATCGCCCTCGCCCAGGCTGGGCGCGAACTCGGTGCCCAGGCGCGTCGCCAGCAGGCCGGACAGCAGCACGGCCGCAAGCGCCAGTGCGATGACCACGGGCTTGGCGCCCATGGCGCGGTCCAGCAGCGGCGCGTAGGCGCGGCGGGCCCAGCCCATGAGCCGGTTTTCCTTCTCGCCCACCGTTTTGCCGATGAACAGCGCGACGGCGGCAGGAATGAAGGTGACCGACAGCACCATCGCACCGACCAGCGCGATGACCACCGTGAACGCCATCGGATGGAACAGCTTGCCCTCCACCCCCGTGAGCGCGAAGATCGGCAGGTACACGATCATGATGATGAGTTGGCCGAACAGCAGCGGCCGCCGTGCTTCCTGCGACGCCGCGAATACTTCGTGAAAACGCTCCGCCCGTGTCAGCGGCCGGCCCTTGTGCTGCTGTGCGTGGGCGAGGCGCCGCACGCAGTTCTCCACGATCACCACCGCGCCGTCGATGATGATGCCGAAGTCCAGCGCACCCAGGCTCATCAGGTTGGCACTGACCTTCTGGTTCACCATGCCGGTGAAGGTGAACAGCATCGACAGCGGTATGACCATGGCCGTGATCAACGCCGCGCGGATGTTCCCCAGGAAGAGGAACAGGATCACGATCACCAGCACCGCGCCCTCGAAGAGGTTCTTCTTCACGGTGGCGATGGCCTTGTCCACGAGCACCGTGCGGTCGTACACCGTCACCGCATGCACGCCGGCGGGCAGGGTCCGGTTGATCTCCTTCATCTTGCGGTCCACGGCCTGGGAGACCGTGCGGCTGTTCTCGCCGATGAGCATGAACACCGTGCCCAGCACGACCTCTCGGCCGTTGTCGGTGGCGGCGCCGGTGCGCAGCTCCTGGCCCAGCCCGACCTCGGCCACATCCCTGACGCGCAGCGGCACGCCGCCCGCATTGCCGAGGATGACGTTGCGCAGGTCGTCCATCGACTGCACCTGCCCGGGAGCGCGAATCAGGTATTGCTCTCCGCGGCGCTCGATGTACCCGGCTCCCACGTTCGCGTTGTTGCGTTCGAGCGCGGTGACCAGATCCCCCATCGTGAGGCCATGCGCCAGCAGCTTGTCGGGGCTGGGTGCGATCTGGTACTCCTTGGCATACCCACCGATCGAATTGATCTCGGTCACGCCAGGTACGTTGCGCAGTTGCGGCTTGATGATCCAGTCCTGGATCTCGCGCAGGTCCGTGGAGGTGTAGGGTTGGCCGTCCGGCTTGCGGGCCCCGTCCTGGGCTTCCACCGTCCAAAGGTAGATTTCCCCCAGGCCTGTCGATATGGGGCCGATGACCGGGTGAACGCCCTCCGGCATCTGGCCGCGGGCCGACTGGATGCGCTCGTTCACGAGTTGCCGCGCGAAGTAGATGTCGGTGCCGTCCTGGAAGATCACGGTCACCTGCGACAGCCCGTAGCGTGACAGCGAGCGGGTTTGCTGCAGCCCTGGCAGCCCCGCCATGACGGTCTCCACGGGAAAACTCACACGCTGCTCCACTTCCAGGGGGGAGTAGCCGGGCGCCGCGGTGTTGATCTGCACCTGGACGTTGGTGATGTCCGGAACGGCATCGATGGGCAGCTTCTGGTAGCTGTAGAGGCCCAGGGCTGCCATGCCGAGCACGGCCAGCATCACGAGCCAGCGCTGCGCAATGGAAAATTGAATGACACGTTCAAACATGGGCCACCTTCAGTGCGAGTGCGACGCCGAGCTCTTGCCCTGCTGGGATTTCACGACGAAGCTGCCTGCCGCGGCATAGGCCGTGCCGGCTGCCAACCCTTTGACGATCTCGACCCGCTGGCCATCCGTGCGGCCCAGTTGCACCGCCTGGGCAATGAAGCCGCCTTCGGCCCGGATGAAGACCACGGTCTTGTCATCGACGGTCTGCACCGCATCGGTTCGCACGGTGACCGGCGGTGTCGCTTCGGACGACACCAATTCGACCTCCACGAACAATCCGGGCCGCCAGACCTTCTGGGGATTCGCCACCGCCACGCGGGCCGTGGCCATGCGCGTCTGCGCGCCGATCAGGGCGCCGACATAGGAGACCTCGCCCTCCGCCTTCGCATCGAACGCGGTGGAGCGCACGGTCACCCGTTCGCCCACGCGCACCAACGGCAAGTGTTGCGCGGCCACGCTGATTTCGGCCCACACGGTGGACAGGTCGGATAGGGTGAAGACATTGGCGTCCTCCTTCACGGACTCGCCCAGCGACAGGTGCTTTTCGACCACCATGCCGTCGAAGGGTGCGCGCAGTTCATAGCGGCCCAGGGCCGATGCGGCAGGCGTGGCACCGATGGCAGAGAGCTTCTGCTGTGCATTGGCGACCGCGATCTGCGCTTCGCGCAGAGACTGCTGCGCCTGCAGGTAGTCCTGCTCCGGCGCGATTTTTTCCTCCCACAGCTTCTTCTCGCGCTCGTACGTGGTCCGGGCCAGTTCGGCCCGGCGCTGTGCGGTCTGCAGTTCGCTGCGCTGCTCCGACAGCGCCGGGCTCGACAGCACGGCCAGCACCTGCCCCTTGCGGACCTGTTGTCCGAGCTGGGCCGAGACGCTTTCCACCACGCCCGCCAGCCGCGGCACCACGTGGGCCGTGCGGTCCTCGTTGAATTTGATTTCGCCTGGCAACTGCAGCGTGGCACGGATGCGCGCCGGGCCCGCGGTGTCGATCGCTATGCCGGCGGCCTTGGCCTGCGCCTCCGTCAGGGGAATTTTTCCTTCTGCCTGCTGCAGCGTGAAGGTGTGTGCACGGCATCCTTCTGGATGGAGAGGACGATCTCGGACACATGCGGCTCCTCGATGGCCTGTACGCTCTTCAATCCCTCGCCATCGGCGGTGAACGACAGTGTTTCCCGTTCCCCTCCCGGTCGCGTCAGCGTGGCGGACAACTGGGCGGCATCCGCTTTCACCGGCTTGCCTTGCTCGGAAAGCCAGACTGCGAGATGCGGGGCGCCGCCGTCTTCCGACACTTTTGCCTCGAGGCTGAAGCCGTCTTCCGTGAAGCGCTGGCCCCCATGTGGTCCTTTGGCCGCTTCCTCCTCTGCATGGGCATCCTGGCTGGCGCTGTTCTCACCGGGGGAGCCATGGGACGTTTCCTCCGCGTGGGACGCATGGCCATCTGCCTCGGCATGGCCGCCCGGGGAGGCGGCGGGGCTGCCCCGCAGGATCAGGGCGCCGGCGATCAGCGTGACCACCAGGATGGCGGTCACCACCCACCATTGGCGCTTGCCGGCTTTGCCGGTCGATGGGTTCAGTCGTTGGTTCATGGTGGACTTTCAGCGGGCAAATGAAATGGGGGAGGGCAGGTCGTCGCCGGCGTGCCCCAGCAAGCGGTCCAGGTCGCTGGCGGCGCGGTGCGCGGCGGCCAGGGCGCGCAGCGTCTGCGTGCGCACCTGCAGCAGCGTGCGCTGCGCATCGAGGGCTTCCAGAAAACTGAACTTGCCCAGTTCGAACCCTTTGGTCGCGGCCTGGTAGGCGCTCTCCGCGCCGGGAAGGGCGTCGCGCTGCAGTGTTTCGGCCTCGATGCGCGACGCATGGAGGGTCTCCAATGCCGCCGCCGCTTCGGAGGCCGTGCGCAGTTCGGTGGACAGCAGTTCGTCGCGTGCCTGCTCCTCGCGGCTCAACGCTTCGGCCAGGTTGCCCTGGTTGGTGTCGAAAATGGGCAGGGGAATGGACACGCCCACCACCCACTGGTTTCCGCCCACGTCGGGGCTTCGCTTGCTGCCCAGCGTCACTGCGATGTCAGGCACCCGCTTGGCCTGCTCCAGGGCTGTCAGCGCACTGCGCCGATCAACTTCCAGCCGTGCCTGAACCAAAGAGGGTGCGCCATGCATCCGCTGCTCGATCTCCAGGCTGGACGGTGGGGTGGGCAAGGCATCGAGCTGTCCCACGGCATGGGCGAAGGCGGGCTTCGGATTGCCCCACAGCGCGGCCAATTGCTGCCTTGCGGTTCGCAGGGCGCCCTCGGCCTGCAAACGCTCCACCTGCACGCCGGACTCGGCCACCTTGGCCTTCGTTTCCTCCAGTGGCGACACCTTGCCGGCAGCCACCCGGTTGGCCGCGGCATGCACCGCCCGCTGTGCCAGCGTGACCGAGTCCTGGGCCAGGCGGACGCGCTCCTGCGCGGCCAGGACTTCGAAGAAGGCGGTGATCACGCCCGCGCGAAGCTCTGATCGGCGTGCCAGGGCGGCGGCGGCGGCCTGGTCCCGCGCCCGCTCGGCGGCTGTGATGCGGGCGGCTCGCTTGCCGCCCAGCTCGATCGGCTGGCTGATCTGCACGGTCGTCGTGCGGCGCTCCTGCCGCAGGTCCTCCACCGTGGTCTCCAGCACAGGATTGGGCCGTGCGCCCGCCTGCCGGATGGCAGCATCCGCCGCATCGCGCGCACGCGCCACGGCAGACAGGTCGGGATTGTTCTGCCATGCCAGTGCCACCGCGGTGGCAAGGCTCAAGGGCTCGGACGATTCCACGGTGCGTGGCTGCACCGTGGACGGGGGGGGAAGCGGGGTGGTCTGGCTGTGCGAAAAGACCGGAAATGCCGCGAAAGCCATGGCGGCCAGCGACACAAAATGCCTGTGCATCGAATTCTCCTGGGTTGCAACAACAACGGGCGGATGAATTCGGCGAGAGTTCTCAGCGAAGGGCTGTGATCAAAGAGGGAAGGCCGTGCCGTGTCTCTCGCCGAATCAGGCGAGCGCCGGCCAGGCAGGGCGCGTGGGAATGCCTCCCACGTGGGAGCGATAGGACTCGGTAAAGGACGGGGGCCGGGCGGCGGGCCCGGCCGTGGCCGCTACGTTGGGGGTATGGGCCAGGGGCTGCACCGTGCAGGTGTGGCAGGTCAGGCAATCATTGTCCGGACCTCCCGGCAAAGGGTCCGAGGGCGTATCGGTGTCTTGTGCCGACGCACTGGTGGCGGCGACGTGGTGGTGTTCGTGGTGCCCGAAATGCGAGGCGCTGGCATGGCTTTCGTGCTGGCAATAGCCTGCGGCGGCCGCCCAGCTCAGCTGGAACGGCATCGCGAAAAGCAAAAGGATCATCAGCCAGCGGCGCATCGGGCGGCAGTATATCGGTGGGCCGCAAGGGCCTGGCATGGGGCTGGGCATTGCCCGAAGCCCCCGGGTGTACAGGCGCCTTGCATTGGCATGGGTGCGGAGGCAGGCTCAATGGTCGCCATAGCGCAGCAGGTTGCCCTTGGCGGCGCGCTCGGCCTCCAGGCGCACTTGCTCGCGTGTCAGCGCGCTCGGGGCATTGGCCTCCTTGCGGGGCACCTCCAGGCCCCACTGCATGGCCACCAGGGTGCCGTCGGTGCGGGCGTTGGCCAGCTCCGACAGGACCTGCGCCCGCGACTTTGCCTGGGTGGCATGCTGCGGATGCAGGGTGTAGCCGGCTTCGGTGGGCGCGCTGTGCAAGGTGCTGGCCGCCGAAGCGCTCAAGGGCACCCATGCAGCCGACATGGCGGCGAACAGAAAAACGGCGGGGGAACGGGTCATGGTCAATCTCCTGGGTTGGGCATCCGGCCCGAACCGCCGGACCGGGATGCAGCCGAACGTTGTGCCGGCGTGAAGTCACTGTAAAAACCCAGTCGGCCGATTCACCGACGGCAAGATGACGAATTCGTCATCTTTCAATCGGTCCCCGGGCGATACGATGGCCCGATGCGCATACTGGTCATCGAAGACGAGCCCAAGCTGGGCGATTACGTCAAAAAAAGGCTTGGAAGAAAAACGGCTACGTAGTCGACATTGCCAGGGACGGCATCCAGGGCCGGTACCTCGCCACGCAGGGCGATTACTCGGTCATCCTGCTCGACGTGATGCTGCCCGGGGTGGATGGTTTCGGCGTGCTGGCCGCCATTCGGCAGGGCAAGGACGTGCCCGTATTGATGGTCACGGCCCGCGATCAGGTCGAGGATCGCGTCAGGGGCCTGCAGCAGGGCGCCGACGACTATCTGGTCAAGCCCTTCGCGTTCTCCGAACTGCTGGCGCGGGTGCAGGCCCTGCAGCGCAGGGGGCCGCTGCAGGAGCATACCGTGCTGAAGCTGGCCGACCTGGAGCTTGATCTGGTTGCACGCAAATGCCATCGTGAAGGCGTGCGGATCGACCTGACCGCCAAGGAGTTCGCCTTGCTCGCCTTGCTGATGCGCCGCCAGGGGCGCGTGCTCTCTCGAACGACGCTCGCCGAACAAGTGTGGGACATGCACTTCGACAGCGAAACCAATGTGGTGGAGGTGGCCGTGCGACGCCTGCGCAGCAAGCTGGACGATCCGTTTGCGCGACGGCTCTTGCACACGGTGCGCGGAATGGGTTACGTCTTGGAGGATCGGGAACCGCCATGAGTCCTTTCCCGTCATCGATACAGCGTCGGCTGTCCGTTTGGCTGGCCCTGCAGACGCTGATTGGCCTCAGCGTGCTCTGCGTCTCCGTCTATGTCGTCACGGCGTGGAATTTTCGACAGAAGGCACAGGAAGAACTGGACCAGCAGGCGCGACTGGTATCCCATCTGCTGAACGAGCGCAGCCAAGGGGGCGGGGCGCTGTCCTTGCAGCACAAGCTGGAAGATTACTTTTCCTCCCATGGCAACGTGAGCGTGTCCATCGGCCGCGATGGCGCGCAGTTGTTCAGCTCTACCCCGGCCACTTCGGGCGAATGGGTCTGGGCCGATCACCGGGTGGCGCCGCACGACAGCGGCTCCCCCTTCAACGTGCGCATTGGCATCGACACCACGCAGGACGCGCGCCTTCTGCGCCGGCTGGGCGGGACGCTGGCCTTGGCCGTGGTGCTGGGCACGCTGCTGGTCTCGCTGACGGGGACGCTGCTCGTGCGCCATGGCCTTCGGCCGCTGCACAAGTTGGCGGAGCGAACCGCCCGCATCACGCCGGACGCTGCCAGTGCACCCATCGATCCCCTCGAATTTGCCCAGGAGCTTCGCCCCTGGATCGCGCAATTCAATGCGCTCATGGCCCGGGTCGAACAGGCCTATTCGCAGTCCAAGGCCTTCAATGCCGATGTGGCCCACGAGTTGCGCACGCCCCTGGCGAACCTCATTGCCTCGGCGGAGGTCGAACTGGCCCGCCCCCGCTCCGCCCAGGACATGCAGTCGCTGTTGGTGTCGAACCTGGAAGAGATCCGGCGGCTCTCGGGCATCGTGGCCGACATGTTGTTTCTGTCGCGGGCCGATCGTGGAGAGTCCTTGCGCTCACGGCAGCCGGCCCGCCTTGCAGAGCAAGCCTGCGCCGTGCTGGAGTTCCATGAAGCCTCGCTGGAGGAGGCTGGCTTGCGGGCCACTGTCGTGGGCGACGCCACCGCAGCGGTGGACGTGCCGCTGGTGCGCCGTGCCCTGTCCAACCTGTTGGGCAATGCCATCCGCTATGCGGCGAAGGACTCCACCATTGTTGTGGCCATCCGACCATGGCGCGACGGCGCGGAGATCGCCGTTGAAAATCAGGGACCTGGTATTGCGCCAGAGGCGCTCAGCAGGCTGTTCGAACGCTTTTTCCGGGCAGCATCGGCACGCGATGGTTCGGACCAGCATCACGGCCTGGGATTGGCCATCGTGGACGCCATTGCGCGAATGCATGGCGGAAAAACCTTTGCCAGCAGCACGGCGCAGGTCACGCGCATCGGCTTCACCGTCAGTGCATCGACCACAGAACCGCCCGCAACGTCCTGATTTGCAGGGTTCGACCGGGAGAGGCCTCCCGTTCCCTGCGGCAACCCGGCCCGGGCGCTACACGCCGGCCGCGTGCGCCTGCTGGTCTGCGTGGTAGCTGGAGCGAACCATCGCACCCACCGCCGCGTGGCTGAAACCCATTTCGTAGGCCTTTTCCTCAAACATCTTGAACGTGTCCGGGTGCACATAGCGGCGCACCGGCAGATGGCTGTTGGAGGGCGAGAGGTACTGGCCGATGGTCAGCATGTCGATGTCATGCGCGCGCATGTCGGCCATGACCTGGAGGATCTCCTCGTCCGTCTCGCCCAGGCCCACCATGATGCCGCTCTTGGTCGGAACACCAGGGTGCAGTGCCTTGAATTTCTTGAGCAGGTTCAGGCTGAACTGGTAGTCGCTGCCGGGCCGGGCTTCTTTGTACAGGCGTGGCGCCGTCTCCAGGTTGTGGTTCATCACGTCGGGTGGCGCGGCCTTGAGGATCTCCAGCGCGCGGTCATCCCGTCCGCGGAAGTCTGGCACGAGGATCTCGATCTGGGTGTTGGGGGAGAGCGTGCGGATGTGCTGGATGCACTCCACGAAGTGCCCGCTGCCGCCATCGCGCAGATCGTCGCGGTCCACACTGGTGATCACCACGTACTTCAGCCGCAGCTGTGCGATGGTCTTGGCCAGGTTCAGCGGCTCGTCCTTGTCCAGCGGGTCGGGCCGGCCATGCCCCACGTCGCAGAACGGGCAGCGGCGCGTGCACTTGTCGCCCATGATCATGAACGTGGCCGTTCCCTTGCCGAAGCATTCGCCAATGTTGGGGCAACTGGCTTCCTCGCACACCGTGTGCAGCTTGTTCTCGCGCAGGATGTCCTTGATCTCGTAGAAGCGCGTGGTAGGGCTGCCTGCCTTCACCCGTATCCACTCGGGCTTCTTGAGCACTTCGCCTTGCTCGACCTTGATCGGAATGCGCGACAGCTTGGCGGCTGCCTTCTGCTTTGCCAGCGGGTTGTAGGCAGCGGTGGTTTGCGCTTCGCGCACGACTTCAGGAGTGCTCATGGCAGGGTAGTGGTCAGGGGGCCAGGCGAATGGCGAGCTGCTGGCTCAGCACTTCGGCGGCTTCTTCCCAGGTGGTGTGGACCCCGATTGTAGAAAGGTCCACCGTTTGCAACCCTGCGTAGCCACAAGGGTTGATGCGCGAGAAGGGTTCCAGGTCCATGTCCACGTTGAGTGCCACGCCGTGGTAGGTGCAATGGCGCGACACCTTGATGCCCAATGCGGCAATCTTGCCCAGCCCGGTGAAGTCAGGGGCGTCATGGGCTTGCGTGGCTGGCAGACCCTCGGCCTTGCGTGGCCGCTGTGGCAGTTGGGCATGGCCTCCCGGGTCATCCAGGCGCACGTAGATGCCCGGGGCCCCGCCCACGCGGTGCCCGGTGATGCCGAAATGGGCCAGCGTCCGGATTACCGCTTCTTCGATGCGGTAGACGTATTCCTTGACGAAATAACCGGCGCGCTGCAGATCCAGCAACGGATAGGCCACGACCTGCCCCGGGCCATGGAAAGTCACCTGCCCGCCCCGATTGGTGGCGACGATGGGAATGTCGCCAGAGGCCAGCACATGGTCGGCCTTGCCGGCCAGCCCCTGCGTGTAGAGGGGCGGGTGCTGGCAGATCCACAGCGCATCGGGAGTCTGGGACGTACGCTCCTGCGTGAAAGCCTGCATGCCCTGCAGCGTCTCCCGATAGTCCACGAGGCCCAGGTGGCGAATCTCCATGGGATTTAGAGCACCACCTTGACCATCGGATGCGAGGACAGCGCCCGGTACAGGTCATCGAGTTGTTCGCGGCTGGTGGCTGTGATCGTGATGGTGACGCCCAGGTAGTTGCCGGCGCGGCTGTCGCGCAGTTCGATGGTCGACGCGTCGAAGGTCGGGTCGAAGCGGTGCGCCAGTTCCGTCACCGCGTGGACGAATCCATCCACTTTCTGGCCCATGACCTTGATGGGGAACGACGAGGGGTACTCGATGAGCGAATCCTTGCGGGGATCGGTCGCGGACGGGACGTCTGATGGGAGCACGGAAGGGGGCTGTGTCATGGCGATGGTCTATAAACGGCGGGCTTTGTGCCATTTTGAACGGGTTCGGGGCCGGCAATCTTTCGGCCGAAGTCTGCACCGCGATAGGGCGGTTCACGTTGGCCGGTCACCACAACGGAGCGCGCGTGCGCACACTTTCATACCGGCCTGAGAGGTCATTGCCGGATGAAAGTGGTTTTTACTTATAATCAGGGGCTTTGTGAAAGTTTCGGTCTGTAAAGTGGGCGTCATTCCTCAATGAAAACAAACGCTCCCGACCACGAAACTGAGGCTGAAGATTCCGACTTCAAGCCCCTGTCAGCTGAAGAGGCTGCGCAGTGGCGCCTCCGGCATCCGCGGATCTCCGTGTGGCGAATCGTCTGGGGTCAGGCGTTCGTCGGAGCGCTGGCTGCCCTGGTGGCATGGCTGGTTTCCGGCAAGCCCACTGTGGCTTGGTCCACGGGGTATGGCGCACTGGCGGTGGTGATTCCCGCGGCCTTGTTCGCGCGGGGCATGGCCCGGCATCAAACTTCCGCGGGAGGTGCGATGGCTGGCCTGTTCGGGTGGGAGTTGGTCAAGATTGCAATGACCGTTGCCATGCTGGCGGCGGCGCCCCGGCTGGTTCCGGGGCTGAGTTGGCTGGCATTGCTGGCCGGCATGGTAGTGACGATGAAAACGTACTGGATCGCCCTCATGGTGCGGCCCGGTGTCCGAAAAACCGATTGATATTGATAGAAGAGTTGTCCGATGGCCGCAGAAGCGCATGCACCGACTGCCAGTGAATACATCGTTCACCACTTGCAGCATCTCCAGAACATCAAGCAGAAGTCCATTGTCGATTTCTCCGTGGTGAACTTCGATTCCGTGATCGTGGGTTTGGTTCTCGGTTTCATCGCACTTTTTGTCTTCTGGCGTGCCGCCCGCACGGCCACCTCCGGCGTGCCGGGTCGCTTCCAGGCTGCAGTGGAGATCCTGGTCGAGATGGTGGACAACCAGGCCAAGGCCAACATCCACAACGCCGAAAGCCGCAAGTTCATCGCTCCCCTGGCGCTGACCGTGTTCGTCTGGATCTTCCTGATGAATGCCATGGACATGCTGCCGGTCGATCTGCTGCCCGCGATCTGGGCCCAGATCTACGGTGCCGCCGGCCATGATCCGCACCATGCCTACCTGCGCGTGGTGCCCACCGCCGATCTCTCCACCACCCTCGGTCTGTCGTTCGCAGTGCTGGTGCTTTGCCTGTACTACAGCGTGAAGATCAAGGGCCTGGGCGGCTGGGCGCATGAGCTGGTCACCGCGCCGTTCGGCACCAGCAAGAATCCCGTCTTCGCCCTGATCCTGGGCGTGGTCAATCTGCTCATGCAGATCATTGAATACATTGCCAAGACCGTGTCGCATGGCATGCGGCTGTTCGGCAACATGTACGCTGGTGAGTTGGTGTTCATGCTGATTGCCCTGATGGGCGGTGCTGCTGCCATGTCGCTTTCCGGTGTGTTGCTCCCTCTGGGGCACATCATTGCAGGCTCGATCTGGGCGATCTTCCACATCCTGGTGATCACCCTGCAGGCCTTCATTTTCATGATGCTTGCGCTGATCTATCTCGGCCAGGCGCATGAAGCTCACTGATCCTTTCCCTTTCTTTTTCAACCTTCCTTTCTTTTCATCCTAGGAGTCATCATGGAAAACGTTCTCGGTCTCGTCGCTCTGGCTTGTGGTCTGATCGTGGGTCTCGGCGCTATCGGCGCTTCGATCGGCATCGCACTGATGGGTGGCAAGTACCTCGAAGCGTCCGCTCGCCAGCCTGAGCTGATCAATGAACTGCAAACCAAGATGTTCATCTTGGCCGGTCTGATCGACGCCGCCTTCCTGATCGGCGTGGCCATCGCTCTGCTGTTCGCTTTCGCCAACCCCTTCGTCCTGGCCTAAGCTCCGTTCAACGCCCAACTAGAAAGGTGTTGCCGTGAGTATCAACGCGACCCTGTTCGTTCAGGCCATCGTCTTTCTGATCCTGGTGCTGTTCACGATGAAGTTCGTGTGGCCCCCGATCGCGAAGGCACTGGACGAGCGAGCCCAGAAAATCGCCGATGGCCTCGCTGCCGCCGACCGTGCCAAATCCGAATTGACCGCTGTGAACCAGCGCGTCGAGAAGGAACTGGCCCAGACGCGCAACGAAACGGCATCGCGTATTGCGGACGCCGAGCGCCGCGCTCAGGCCATCATCGACGAGGCCAAGGCCCGTGCGACCGAGGAAGGCAACAAGATCGTCGCCGCTGCCCGTGCAGATGCCGAGCAGCAGTCGATCCAGGCCCGTGAAGCCCTGCGCGAGCAGGTCGCTGCGCTGGCCGTCAAGGGCGCCGAGCAGATTCTCCGCAAGGAAGTCAATGCTGGCGTCCACGCCGACCTGCTGAACCGCCTGAAGACCGAGCTGTAAGGAGCGCGCACATGGCAGAACTCGCCACCATTGCCCGCCCTTACGCGGAAGCCCTGTTCAAGGCCAGCACGTCCCAGCCGGGTGCCGACCTGAACGGCACCGTGGCCTGGGTGGAAGAAGTGGCGGCGATTGCCGCCAATCCTCAGCTGCGCCAACTGGCGGACAACCCCAAGGTGACCTCCGAACAGGTGTTCGACGTCATCACAGGCGTGGTTCGTGGCGCGCTGCCCGAGGCAGCCCGCAACTTCCTGCGCGTCATCATCGAGAACGGCCGTGTGGACGCGCTTCCCGAGGTGGCGGCCCAGTTCCGCGCGCTGGTGAATCGGCGCAACGGCTCTTCCGATGCCGTGGTATTCAGTGCTTTTGCGCTGGACGCCGCCGCGTTGGCCGGCCTGGACGCGGTGCTTGAAAAGCGCTTCGGCCGCAAGCTGAATGTCTCGGTACAGGTGGACGAATCCCTGATCGGCGGCGTTCGCGTAGTCGTGGGAGACGAGGTGCTCGACACCTCCGTCAAAGCCCGTCTGGAACAAATGAAAGCGGCCCTCACTGCGTAAGCGGCTTGAGGTCTCGGCTAACCAAAGAAAGAAGGAAAGAGTCATGCAACTCAATCCCGCAGAAATTTCTGAACTGATCAAGAGCCGCATCGAAGGTCTGGCAGCCAGCAGCGACATCCGCAACCAGGGCACCGTGGTGTCCGTGTCCGACGGTATCGTGCGCGTGCACGGCCTGTCCGACGTGATGCAGGGCGAAATGCTGGAGTTCCCCGCCAACAAGGACGGTGCGCCTTCCTACGGCCTGGCGCTGAACCTCGAGCGCGACTCCGTCGGCGCCGTGATTCTGGGCGAGTACGAGCACATCTCCGAAGGCGACACCGTCAAGTGCACGGGCCGCATTCTGGAAGTGCCCGTGGGCCCCGAACTCGTGGGCCGCGTGGTGAACGCGCTGGGCCAGCCGATCGACGGCAAGGGTCCCATCAACGCCAAGCTCACCGACGTGATCGAAAAGGTCGCTCCGGGCGTGATCGCCCGTAAATCGGTGGACCAGCCCCTGCAGACCGGCCTGAAGTCCATCGACTCCATGGTGCCCGTGGGCCGTGGACAGCGCGAGCTGATCATCGGTGACCGCCAGACCGGCAAGACGGCCGTCGCCATCGACGCCATCATTGCCCAGAAGGGCCAGGGCGTGACGTGTATCTACGTCGCCATCGGTCAGAAGGCATCGTCCATCAAGAACGTCGTGCGCTCGCTGGAGCAAGCCGGCGCGATGGAATACACGATCGTGGTGGCCGCTTCGGCTTCCGAGTCCGCCGCCATGCAATACGTGTCGGCCTACTCCGGTTGCACGATGGGCGAGTACTTCCGCGACCGCGGCGAAGACGCGCTGATCGTCTATGACGACCTGTCCAAGCAAGCCGTGGCCTACCGCCAGGTTTCGCTGCTGCTGCGCCGCCCGCCAGGCCGCGAAGCCTACCCCGGCGACGTGTTCTATCTCCACAGCCGCCTGCTGGAGCGTGCCGCCCGCGTGAACGCCGACTACGTCGAAGCCTTCACCAAGGGTGAAGTCAAGGGCAAGACCGGTTCGCTGACCGCACTGCCGATCATCGAAACGCAGGCCGGCGACGTGTCCGCCTTCGTTCCGACCAACGTGATCTCGATCACGGACGGCCAGATCTTCCTGGAAACCAGCCTGTTCAACGCCGGTATCCGCCCCGCCATCAACGCCGGTATTTCCGTGTCGCGCGTCGGTGGTGCGGCCCAGACCAAGATCATCAAGAGCCTGTCCGGCGGTATCCGTACCGACCTGGCCCAGTACCGGGAACTGGCTGCGTTCGCGCAGTTCGCTTCCGACCTGGACGAAGCCACCCGCAAGCAGCTGGACCGCGGTGCCCGCGTGACCGAACTGCTCAAGCAAGCCCAGTACAGCCCGCTGCCCATCTCCCTGATGGGTGCGACGCTGTTCGCAGTGAACAAGGGCTTCATGGACGACATCGAAGTCAAGAAGGTGCTCGAGTTCGAACACGGCCTGCACCAGTTCCTGAAGTCCAGCCACGGCCCTCTGCTGGCCAAGCTGGAACAGGCGAAGGCCATGGACAAGGACGCTGAAGCCGAATTGACCGCCGCCATCGGCGCGTTCAAGAAGTCGTTCGCCTAAACCGAACGAGGAATCATCATGGCAGCAGGCAAGGAAATACGCGGCAAGATCAAATCGGTGGAAAACACCAAGAAGATCACCAAGGCCATGGAAATGGTGGCCGCGTCCAAGATGCGCAAGGCGCAAGAGCGGATGCGCTCGGCCCGTCCTTACAGCGAGAAGATCCGCAACATCGCCGCCAACCTCGGCAAGGCCAACCCGGAGTACGTTCATCCTTTCATGAAGGAAAACGATGCCAAGGTGGCCGGTGTCATCGTGGTGACGACCGACAAGGGCCTGTGTGGCGGCATGAACACCAACGTGTTGCGTGCCGTGACCACCAAGCTGCGCGAGTTGCAGTCTGCTGGCGTGTCCACCGAGGCCGTGGCCATTGGCAACAAGGGCCTGGGTTTCCTGAACCGCGTCGGTGCCAAGGTGGTTTCGCATGTCACCGGTCTGGGCGACACCCCGCATCTGGACAAGCTGATCGGTCCCGTGAAGGTGCTGCTCGACGCTTATGCCGAAGGCAAGATCAACGCGGTGTACCTGGGGTACACCAAGTTCATCAACACCATGCGGCAGGAGTCGGTGGTGGAGCGTCTGCTCCCCCTGTCTTCCTCGCAGATGGAAGCGGAGAAGACGGAGCACGGCTGGGACTACATCTATGAGCCCGATGCGCAGAGCGTCATCGACGAGCTGCTGCTGCGCTATGTCGAATCCCTGATCTACCAGGCCGTGGCAGAAAACATGGCCTCCGAGCAGTCCGCGCGCATGGTGGCCATGAAGGCTGCCACCGACAACGCAGGCAGCGTCATCGGCGAGTTGAAGCTGGTCTACAACAAAAACGCGCCAGGCAGCGATCACGAAAGAGCTTTCGGAAATCGTGTCCGGCGCTGCTGCTGTGTAAACAGACAGCTCAACCCACATTTATTTGGAGCAAAAAATGGCTCAAGTGCAAGGCAAGATTGTTCAATGTATCGGCGCCGTGGTGGACGTGGAGTTCCCGCGCGACCAGATGCCCAAGATTTACGACGCCCTGAAGCTCGACGGTTCCACCCTGACGCTGGAAGTGCAGCAGCAGCTGGGCGACGGCATTGTGCGCACCATCGCCCTGGGCTCGTCCGATGGCCTGCGCCGCGGCATCGTGGTGACCAACACCGGCAACCCCATCACCGTGCCCGTGGGCAAGGCGACCCTGGGCCGCATCATGGACGTGCTGGGCGCGCCAATCGACGAGCGCGGTCCGGTCAGCCAGGACCTCACGGCCTCCATCCACCGCAAGGCCCCCGCGTACGACGAACTGTCGCCTTCGCAGGAGCTGCTGGAAACCGGCATCAAGGTGATCGACCTGGTGTGCCCGTTCGCCAAGGGCGGCAAGGTGGGCCTGTTCGGCGGCGCCGGCGTGGGCAAGACCGTGAACATGATGGAACTCATCAACAACATCGCCAAGGCCCACAGCGGTCTGTCGGTGTTTGCAGGGGTGGGCGAGCGGACCCGTGAAGGGAACGACTTCTATCACGAGATGGCCGATTCCGGCGTGGTGAATCTCGAGAAGCTCGAAGAGTCCAAGGTGGCCATGGTCTACGGCCAGATGAACGAGCCCCCAGGCAACCGCCTGCGTGTCGCGCTGACCGGTCTGACGATCGCCGAGTCGTTCCGCGACGAAGGCCGCGACGTGCTGTTCTTCGTGGACAACATCTACCGCTACACGCTGGCCGGTACCGAAGTGTCCGCCCTGCTGGGCCGCATGCCTTCCGCCGTGGGCTACCAGCCTACGCTGGCCGAAGAAATGGGCCGCCTGCAAGAGCGCATCACCTCCACCAAGGTGGGCTCGATCACCTCCATCCAGGCCGTGTACGTGCCAGCGGATGACTTGACCGACCCATCGCCCGCCACGACGTTCGCCCACTTGGACTCCACCGTGGTGCTGTCGCGTGACATCGCTTCGTTGGGTATCTACCCTGCCGTGGACCCGCTGGACTCCACCAGCCGCCAGCTCGACCCGCAAGTCGTGGGCGAAGAGCACTATGCGGTGGCCCGCGGTGTGCAAGGCACGCTGCAGCGCTACAAGGAACTGCGCGACATCATCGCCATTCTGGGCATGGACGAACTGGCTCCCGAGGACAAGCTGGCCGTGGCCCGCGCCCGGAAGATCCAGCGTTTCCTGTCGCAGCCGTTCCACGTGGCCGAAGTGTTCACGGGCTCGCCCGGCAAGTACGTGCCCCTGTCCGAAACCATCCGTGGTTTCAAGATGATCGTGGCCGGCGAGTGCGATCACCTGCCCGAGCAGGCGTTCTACATGGTCGGCACGATCGACGAAGCCTTCGAAAAGGCCAAAAAGGTCGCGTAAGGCGGCGCGATCGGCGGCCTGCCATGGGTGAGCGTGCCGTGCGGGTGCTTCCAGGCACCTGCGGCGCGCCGACCGAGCAGACTGCCGATCTCCAGCTTTCCCGACTTTTGGAAGGAACCCCATGAACACCATTCACGTCGATGTCGTCAGCGCCGAAGAGTCCATCTTCTCCGGCGAAGCGCGGTTCGTCGCTCTGCCCGGCGAAGCCGGTGAACTGGGCATCTACCCCCGCCACACCCCGCTGATCACCCGCATCAAGCCCGGCTCGGTGCGCATCGAGATGGCCGATGGCGGCGAAGAGTTCGTCTTCGTGGCCGGTGGCATTCTGGAAGTGCAGCCCCACCGCGTGACGGTGCTGTCCGATACCGCGGTGCGCGGCAAGGACCTGGATGACGAGAAGGCCAACCAGGCCAAGGCCGCGGCCGAAGAAGCCGTCAAGAACGCCAAGAGCGAACTCGACCTGGCCAAGGCGCAATCGGAACTGGCCGTGATGGCCGCGCAGATCGCTGCGCTGCGCAAGTTCCGCCAAAAGCGCTGACCGAACGAACGGCCTGCCTGCCGTCTGCGACAAAGCCGCCCTCGGGCGGCTTTTTTCATGGCCGCGATGAATGAGGCAACAAGGGCCGTGCAGGCGGGCTCGGGGCGGGCGGCCGGGGTGCCACCCGCATGGTAGGCGCCGGCTGACACGGGCATGCGGCGTTCCGCACCCGGGCGAAAGAGGGGTGGGCGATAGCATTCGGCATGCAAGCGCACACAGCACTTCCTTCTACGCACGGCGCATTGGGCGACGGGGTCAGACAGGTCGCCCGTAGGCGCTTCTCCCTTTTCGCGAAAGACACCGGACATGGCGCGCGGTGACGTCGATCTGATCGTCGCGCGCCCCGAAGGCCTGTACTGCACCGCGGGCGATTTCTACATCGACCCCTGGCGGCCGGTGGAGCGGGCAGTCATCACGCACGGCCATTCGGACCATGCGCGCATGGGCCACGCCCATTACCTTGCCCACACCGACAGCGAGGGCGTCCTGCGGGCCCGGCTGGGCGCCGACATCGCCTTGCAGACGCTGGCCTATGGCGAGGCCATCGAACACCACGGCGTGCGCCTGTCGCTGCACCCCGCCGGCCATGTGCTGGGGTCCGCCCAGGTGCGGCTGGAGCACGGCGGGCGGGTGTGGGTCGCCTCGGGCGACTACAAGACCGAGGCCGACGGCACCTGCACCCCGTTCGAGCCGGTGCGCTGCGACACCTTCATCACCGAATCCACTTTCGGCCTGCCCATCTACCGCTGGCCCACGCAGCCGGTGCTGTTCGCCGACATCGATGCCTGGTGGCGCGCCAATGCCGCGCAGGGCCGGCCTTCGGTGCTGCTGTGCTATGCCTTCGGCAAGGCGCAGCGCATCCTGCACGGCGTGGACCGCAGCATCGGGCCGATCGTGGTGCATGGCGCAGTGGAGCCGCTCAACGCCGTGTACCGCGCGGCCGGCGTGGACCTGCCGCCCACCTTCCGCGTGACTGACCCGGGGGTGGATGCCCAAATGCTCAAGACCGCGCTGGTTCTGGCCCCACCGTCCGCCCAGGGCACACCCTGGATGCGCCGCTTCGCCCGCCATGCCGATGCATTCGCCAGCGGCTGGATGCAGTTGCGCGGCACGCGCCGGCGCCGGGGCGTGGACCGGGGGTTCGTGATGTCGGACCATGCGGACTGGCCCGGCCTGCAGCGGGCGATCGGGGCCACCGGGGCCGAACGCGTTTTCGTGACCCATGGCAGCGTGGCGGTGCTGGTGCGCTGGCTGTGCGAACAGGGGCTGGATGCGCAATCGTTCCACACGGAATACGGCGATGAGGACGACCAGGAGGCCGCCCCCGCACCGGCCGTGCCGGTGCCAGCGCAGGCCGATGAGGCCGTGGACGCAGCCCGTGCCGCGCAGGTCTCCACGCCCGCGATCGCCCAGCCCGGTGGAGACGCATCCCCGGTAATCGACGGTGCGCCGTCTGCCCCGCCACCGTCCGATGCCAGCGCCCCCGCTGCGCAGGCCGGCGAAGGCCCAGGCGATGGGGCCGCAGCCGCCCAGGCCGCGGCGCCGGACGGCGTGCCCGGTGCTCCGAGGCCCCGTCCCAGGGCCGATCGAAACGCGCCGCCGCGGCCACCGATCCCGATCAAGGCCGCCTCACGGA